>NZ_VRVE01000095.1:0-15136 GCF_008040035.1 Methylobacterium sp. WL9 | reverse complement strand
GAGCACGGCGCGGGCGGCGCGGCCTTCGGCATGGATCGAAGACGGGTTGCCGGGTAGCGCCAGCGCATGCGCGACCGCCGCCGCCACCTCCGGACGAGCCGGAGACGTGGCGTTGTGGTCGAGGTAGCTGCGGGCTGCTGCGGTCATCCTGTCTGGTTCTCGATCGCTCGATTTCGTCGCGCCGGCCGAACCCCGTGCTCGAAATTCTTGCTTTCGCCCCCCGTCACCGTGCTAAGGCGCTGCCACGCAACACCTGCAACGACGGGGCCGCCTCAAGCGGCTTCTTCTTTAGAATGCTTCTAATCGCCTAGAATTATTCTAAGCCGCTTGTACGAAGCTGGCGGACCGAGTCAAGGCGTTGCGAGATGCGCCCGGATCGGGGGTCCCGCCGGCTTTTCGCAGAGCGGAGGCGATCGGACGCTCCGCCCGAGGACATCATGCCCGAAGTCATCTTCACCGGTCCGGCCGGTCGCCTCGAAGGCCGCTACCAGGCGCCCAAGAAGAAGGGCGCGCCGATCGCAATCGTGCTGCATCCGCACCCCCAGTTCGGGGGCACGATGAACAACCAGATCGTCTACAACATGTTCTATACGTTCGCGAATCGCGGATTCGCAGCGTTACGCTTCAACTTCCGCGGCGTCGGCCGCAGCCAGGGCGCGTTCGATCACGGCTCGGGCGAGTTGTCGGATGCGGCGTCCGCCCTCGACTGGGTCCAGTCGGTCAACCCCGAGGCCAAGGCCTGCTGGATCGCCGGCGTCTCCTTCGGCTCCTGGATCGGCATGCAGCTGCTGATGCGCCGCCCCGAGATCGAGGGCTTCATCTCGATCGCGGCCATGGCCAACCGCTACGACTTCACCTTCCTCGCCCCCTGCCCCTCCTCCGGCCTGTTCGTGCACGGCTCCGAGGACCGGGTCGCCCCGGCCCGCGAGGTCATGCCGGTGATCGAGAAGGTGAAGGTCCAGAAGGGCGTCATCATCGAGCACCAGATGGTCGAGGGCGCCAACCACTTCTTCGACGGCAAGGTCGACGAGCTGACGCAGACGGTGGACACCTATCTCGACAAGCGGCTGGGGCCTGCGAAGGCGGCGTAGCACCAGAACCCTCTCCCCTATGCGGGAGAGGGTGCCTGCGGAGCAGGCGGGAGAGGGGAACGACCTCTCCGGACCCGGCGCACCCCTCTCCCGACCCGCTTCGCGGGCCACCCTCCCCCGCAGAGGGGGGAGGGCTTGGTGCCCGCCCCTACAGCGTCGCTGCCAAAGCCGCGAGCTGATCCGCAGCCTTCCCCCACCCCTCGTGAAAACCCATCCCTTCGTGGGCCTCGCGGTCGGTGGCGGTCCAGTGGCGGGCGCGGGCGGTGTAGCGGGTGCCGCCGTCCTCGGGCTCGAAGGTCAGGATCACCGTCATGAACGGCTTCTGCGAGGGCTCCCAGGCCGAGACGTAGGCGTCGGTGAAGACGAGCCGCGCGTTCGGCACGACCTCGAGATAGACCCCGCGATTCGGGAATTCGGTGCCGTCCGGTCCCCGCATCACGACGAGGCTCGCGCCGCCGGGGCGGACGTCGGTCTCGGCGTGGATCGTGGTCCAGGGCGCGGGCGTGAACCACTGCTTCATCAGCTCCGGCTCGGTCCAGCAGCGGTAGAGCGCGGCCGGGCTCGCCGCGATCAGCCGCGTGAGCACGAGGTCGCGTTCCGCGGTGTCGGCGGTATCGGTCATGGGTATGTCTCCGTCCTGTCAGGTGGCCGCGGTGCTGCTCAGCCGAGCGGCTGGTTGAGCGCCCAGATCACGCCGAACGGGTCGCGGAGCTGGCCGTAGCGGTCGCCCCAGAACATGTCGGCGACCGGCACCACGACGCTGCAGCCGGCGGCCACGGCACGGTCCCACCACGGCGCGATGTCGTCGATCATCAGGGTCAGGTTGAAGGCCTGCGGCGGCAGGAGCGGGTGGCCGTATTCCGGATAGGCGTCGCCGAGCATCACCGACGAGCCGTTGATGTGCAGATGGACGTGCATGGTCCGGCCCTTGTCGTCCGGCGGGATGACGTAGGCGGTCTCGGCCCCGAAGGCGCGGGCGTAGAACGCGGCCGCCTTGAGGGCGCCGTCGACCTGCAGGTATGCGACGACGCCGCCCTTGGTGATGTCCTTCGGGGGCGTGGCGTGCGGGTGGTCGCTCATCGTCGGGCTCCTCTCGTGCTCGGCCGTCTCGCCGGTCCGATCCCAGGACGACCGAAGCAGGGCCATCCCGACAGGCTTTTCACGATTTTTTTGCCGGAGCCTCTCAGGCCGCCTGCTTCGCCTCGGCCGGCGCGCGCGTCACCGGCACCGGCGGCGCGCCCTCCCACTCGCTATGTGCCGGAATCGTCTCGCCCTTCATGACGATGGTGAGGGGCCGGAGCCGCGCGAAGTCGCCGACCTTGGCGTCGTAGAGCACGGTGGCGAAGGAGCCGATCGAGACGCCGTTGCCGATCTCGACACGGCCGACCTTCATGATCCGGTCCTCGTAGAGATGGGTCTGCGCCGCCGAGACACGGTTGACGGTGACGTAGTCGCCGATCGTCACGCAGTCGAACTCGGTGACGTCGGTGGTGAACAGGCAGCAGCCCTGGCCGATCTTCACGCCGAAGAGCCGCAGCATCCAGGGCAGGAACGGCGTGCCCATCATGTGTTCGAGCAGCACCTTTCCGGCGAGCCCCCAATAGGCCACCGCGATCGCCTCGGTGCGCATGGCGAACCACGACCACATCGGGCGCATGCCGGGCTTGTAGGTGCCCATCAGCGCCCATTTCAGCCCGATCACCGCGGCCGTCTGGATGAAGGCGAAGGCGACGCTGACCACGACGAAGCTGATCGCCAGCCCGCTCCAGTTCTCGGCGAGGATGGCCGGGTAGAAGTAGTAGTCGATGCCGCAGACCGCGAGCGTCAGGTACAGCATCGGCGAGAACGAGGTCGAGAACGCCTCGAACAGGCCGCGCCGCAGCTTCGGCCCGATGCCGGGCTCGTAGGTCTTGCCGATCTCGCCGAGGTCGACCCGCTGCCGTGTCGGCAGCTTGATCGGCGGCGAGCCGAACCAAGTGTCGCCGGGCGACATCTCGGCGTTGGACGGCGCCTTCGACTTGATGCCGATCAGCACGTCGTCCGGGATGATCGCGCCGGGCTGCACCACGGCCTCGTTGCCGATGAAGACCCGCGCGCCGGTCGTGACCGGCTTGGTCTCGACCCAGCCGCGGACGATCTCCTCCTCGCCGATGATGACCTCGTCGGCCAGGAAGTTGTTCGGGCCGATGTCGACGATGTCGTAGCGGCCGGAGAGGTTGGTCGAGATCTCCGAGCCCTTGCCCATCCGCGTGCCCATGATGCGGTACCAGGCCCGCATGTAGACCGTGGCGAAGAGCGAGGAGAGCATCTCCAGCGTCACCTCGACGGCGAGCGCCAGGGTCCATTTGCGCAGGTAGAACACCGAGTGGACCGAGTAGGTCTCGGTGCGCAGCCGCGGCACCAGCACCCAGCGCATCAGCGCGATCACCATGACCGAACTCGCCGTCATCAGCATGGCGGTCGGCCAGGTGAGCAGCGGCAGGTACCAGTGGTAGTCGATGTCGGTGACGTTCGAGAGCGAGTCGCTGATCTGGTCGAACACGAAGAAGGCCGGGAAGATCGGCAGCAGCCCGACCGATGGCACGATGGTGACGAGGAGCAGGTAGGCCGCGCCGAGCCAGAACCGGCGGGCCGGCGAGGCATAGGCCGGCTCCGGCAGGCTCGCGACGTCGACCATGCCGACCTTGCGGCCGGGCGAGCCGTCCCAGGCCTCGGCCTCGCCGATCACGGTGCCCTCGGGCACGGTCGTCAGGTCGGCGAGCTGGGCGAAGTCGCCCACCACCGTGTCCGGTCCGAACACGCAGGACGCGCCGGTGACGACGTCGCGGCCGATGCTGACGGTGCCGATGACGAGCTCGTTGCCGACGACTTCCGCGTTGGCGACGACGTTGTGGCCGCCCAGCGTCGCGTCCGCGCCGACGGTGAGAAGATCGGGCGCGCCGACGACGAGTTCCGAGATCAGCGCGTCCCGGCCGATCTTGGCGCCCATCAGGCGCAGGTACCAGACGATCGCCGGCGAGCCCTGGAGCCACTTCACGTGGACCAGCGGCGACAGCCGCGAGACCAACCACCAGCGGAAATAATACTGGCCCCAGAGCGGGTAGCGGCCGGGCTTGGTCCGCCCCAGCAGGATCCACTTCGCCGCGATGGCGATGGCGCCGGTGCCGAGCACGAGGCCGATATAGACAGCGAGCAGCACGCCGAGCTCTTCGAAGAAGCCGAGCCCGCCGCCGGTGAGCAGCAGGTAGGTCACGAAGATGCCGAGCCATTGCGAGGTCGCCAGCGCGATCACGAAGGGCAGCGCGATGGCCTGGGCGAGGCCGCAGAGCGCCCGGCGCAGCAGCGGCGGCGGTGCGAAGCTCAGGTCGCGCACGGCGACGTCCGTGCCGACGCCGCCGAAGCGCGCGATCAGGTCGTCCGACATCGCCCGGAGTGTGCGGTGGGCGTAGACGTCGCGGATGGTCATGGCCGCGAGCACCGGCGTGTCGCGCACGGCGCCGACGAAGCGGGCCGCCAGCAGCGAGTGGCCGCCGAGATCGGCGAAGAAGTCCGCCTCGAAGCCGATCGGCTGTTCGCCGAACGCCTTTTTCGCCGCGGCGAGGAGCGCGGCCTCGGTGTCGTTCCTCGGCTCCTCCTGCTCGCCCGCTACCACCGTGACGGTGAGCGGGGCGGCCTTCAGCGCCTTGCGGTCGACCTTGCCCGAGGTCAGCCGCGGCAGCGTCTCGACGGTCTCGAAATGGCCCGGCACCATGTAGGGCGGCAGCTGCGCGGCCAGCGATTTTCGCAGGGCCGGCGCGTCGATCGTGATCCCGCGGTCCGGCACCAGGAAGGCCACGAGCCGGTCGACGCCGTCGTCGCCCCGCAGCACGACGGCGGCCTGGTTGATGCCGGCCTCGGCCCGGATCCGCGTCTCGATCTCGCCGAGCTCGACCCGGAAGCCGCGCACCTTGACCTGGTCGTCGATGCGGCCGTGGAAGGCGATGCGTCCCTCGGCGTCCAGCGAGACCGCGTCGCCCGAGCGGTAGAGCACCGGATCGATGCCCCCCGTCGCGAAGGGGTTGGCGACGAACTTTTCCGCCGTCAGCTCGGGCCGCTGCAGGTAGCCCTTGGCGACGCCGGGGCCGCCGATCAGCAACTCGCCCTGCTGGCCGGGATCGAGCAGGTTCAGGGCTTCGTCGGCGACGTAGACGGAATAGTTGGCGATCGGGCCGCCGATGGTGACGGGCTCGCCCGGGCGCATCTCGGCGGCGGTGGCCACCACCGTGGCCTCGGTCGGGCCGTAGGTGTTGAAGAGCTGGCGGCCGTTCACCGCCCAGCGGCCGACCAGCGGCTCCGGCAGGGCTTCGCCGCCGAGCAGCACCAGCCTGACCTCGGGCAGATCGCCGGTGATCATGGCGAGCAGCGTCGGCACCGTGTCGAGCACCGTGACGCCGGCTTCCGCGATGATGCCGGGCAGGGTCTCGACGTCGCCCATCATCGTCGGCGTCGCGACGAACAGGCTCGCGCCGACGAGATAGGGAACCCAGATCTCCTCCATCGAGAGATCGAAGGCGACGGATGCGCCCTGGAACACCACGTCGTCGGCCCGCATGCCGTAGAGCGCGTTTCCGGACCGCAGGAAGTGGCAGATGTTGGCGTGGCTGATCACGATGCCCTTGGGCACGCCGGTCGAGCCCGAGGTGTAGATCAGGTAGGCCGGATGCTCCGGCGTCAGGCGCAGGGCCTTGAGGTCCGGCGCGGGCGCACCCTCCGGCACGTCGTGCAGCAGGGCTTCGGTGGTGACGACGGGCGCTGCGTCGGGCGCGCCGGCCTTCAGCGCCTCGGAGACGATCAGCGCCTTCGCCGCTGCGTCGGTGAGGCAGATTCCGACGCGGTCGGCCGGGGCCTCGGCGTCGAAGGGCAGCCAAGCGGCGCCGGACTTGGTGATGCCGATCTGCGCGATCAGCAGTTCCGGCCCGCGCGCCATCCAGAGGCCGACCACCGCGCCGGGACCGATGCCGCGATCGGCCAAGGCCGCGGCGACCGCATCGGAGCGGGCGTCGACCTCGGCATAGGTCAGCGACGGATGGCGGCCGTCCCCATCCCGCGCGGCGCCGTCGATCAGGCACGGATGTCCCGGCCGCGCCTCGGCGCTGGCGCGAAAGATGTCGGCCAGGACTTCGTCGCGGATCAGGTCCGGCCGGGACTCGCCGCGCAAGACGGCCTTGCCCGTGATCCCGTCGGGAGGCGTGCTGCCCTGCCGCCCCCGGCTCGTCTCGGCGAGTGTGCTCATCCGAATCTTCGCTGCCGCTCCCGCCAGGGATCGGCCCTCTCGTCTCAAGTCGGCTCGGGTAGAGCTTGGCCGGCGCGCGGGGCCATTCTGCGACCGGATCTTGCCGTCACGGGGGCGTGATCCCCGTGCCGGTCGCCTAGCACGGTTCCATGAGCCGCTTGAACCGGCGTTGAATGCCGGGACGGATCATGCGGGATACCGAACCATGGCATCGCAGGCTCCGCCCCCGTCTCGGACGCCTGGAGCGTCAGCGGAAGGTGTTTCGGGGAATGGCGGGGTCGGAAGGCGCGGCTTCACGCCCAGCGCCAACCCTCCGGCTCGATCACCAGGATGCTGCCCTGGCGGATGCCGAGCCGCGGGGCGGCGTAGCTGTCGACGTGGCCCAGCGCCACCAGCACCGCGCGGGCGACGCCGCCATGGGCGACGAGCACCGTCGGGCCGTCGAGTTCGGCGACGAGGGCGGCGACGCGGCCCGTGAGCATGGCGTAGCTCTCGGCGCCCTGCCCCTTCGGCTGGTAGTTCCAGCGGTCGCGGTCGCGGGCCGCCGCGCCGGAGGGGTCCCAGCGCCGGATCTCGGCCCAGGTCGACCCTTCCCAGGCGCCGAAGCCGATCTCCCTGAGGCGCGGATCGGTGCGGTAGCCGGAGGGCGGCAGGTCCAGCGTGCGGCGCAGGATCTCCATGGTGTGCCGGGTGCGGACCAGCGGGCTCGCGACGAAGGCGGCATCGTTCAGCCCCTCCCCCGCGACGGCGCGCAGGCGCGCGGCCGCCTCCGCCGCCTGCGCGAGGCCGGTGGCGTTGAGGTCGATGTCGCGCTGGCCCTGGAGGCGCCTTTGCGCATTCCAGTCGGTCTGGCCGTGACGCACGAACCAGATCGCCGATTTCGGCTTCACCGCATCTCCTCTGGCCCGGCTCGGCCTTGGACCTCGGCCGCCACCTCCGATAGCCTGCAACCTTCGCGTTGCGAAAACCTGTCAGGATCCGACTTTTCCCATGACGAAGAAGCACGGCAAGCGCCACCGCGCCGCAACCCCCGCATCCGCCGATGCGACACCATGGCAGGATCGTCCGCGCGCCGCGCCGGGCATCGTCACGGTGGTGCCGGGCCGGAGCTTCGACCTCGCCTCGGTGGATCCGGCCTCGGACGGCGGCTTCGAGAAGGAGGCGGCCGGGGAGGCCTTGAAGGCGGAGCGTACGCGCATCAGCGCGCTGCAGGAGCGGCTCTATGCCGAGCACAGGCGCAGCCTGCTCGTGGTGTTCCAGGCGATCGACACCGGCGGCAAGGACGGCACCATCCGCAACGTCTTCCAGGGCGTGAACCCGCAGGGCTGCCGGGTCTGGTCGTTCAAGGTGCCGAGCGCGGAGGAGCTCGATCAGGATTTTCTCTGGCGCTACCACGCCAAGGTGCCCGGGCGCGGCCTGATCGGCGTGTTCAACCGCAGCCATTACGAGGACGTCCTGGCGGTGCGGGTGAAGGATCTCGTACCCGAAAAAATCTGGCGCGAGCGCTACGGGCTGATCAACGATTTCGAGCGGCTGCTGACGCTCTCGGGCGTCACCGTGCTCAAGTTCTTCCTGCACATCTCGAAGGAGGAGCAGAAGGAGCGCCTGGAATCGCGCCTCGTCGAGCCGGACAAGCACTGGAAGTTCGATCCGGCCGACCTCGTCGAGCGCAAGTCCTGGGACGCCTACCAGTCCGCCTTCACCGACGCGCTCTCGCGCTGCTCGACGCCCTACGCGCCCTGGCACGTCGTTCCGGCCAACCGCAAATGGTACCGCAACCTCGCCATCGCCCGGACCGTCGCCGACACGCTGGAGGCGATGGACCCGCAGTTCCCGGAGCCGAAGCCGGGGATCGCGGGTTTGACGGTTTCGGATTGATCGACCCGCCGGAGGCTCGTCCATGCTCGCCGTCCGTGAGATCGCCGTCTCCGGCTACCGCTCGCTCGAGCGGATCCGTTTCCCGGTGGACGGCCTCGGGGTGTTCATCGGCGGCAACGGGGCCGGCAAGACCAATCTCTATCGCTCCCTCGAACTACTCCAGGCCGCCGCCGACGGCGTGCTGACGCGGGCGCTCGCGGCCGAGGGCGGGATGGAATCGGTGCTCTGGGCCGGCCGGCGCAGGGTCGGCGCGCCGGCGCGCGTCCACCTGTCGGCGACCCTGGCCGACGACGCGATCGGGCATTCCTTCGGATACGAAGTCGCGGTCGGCCTCGTTCCGCAATCCGGCGACGGGATCCACGGCGCCGCCTTCGCGCTGGAGCCACAGGTCAAGGCGGAGCGCCTGACGCTGCAGACGGGCCTGCGCCCGGTGGTTGCGCTGAGCCGGGACGGCCCGTCCGGCTTCGTGCGCGACGAGGACGGCCGGAAACGGCCGTTCGGCAGCTCGCTGCTCGCCACCGAGACCGCGCTCGGCGCCCTGCAGGACGCGATGCGCTTCCCCGAGATCGCGATCGTGCGCCAGGCCATGGCCGCCTGGCGCTTCCACCACGACTTCCGCACCGACGCCGCCTCGGCCCTGCGCCGGCCTTGCCTCGCGGTGACGACGCCGACGCTGGCCTCCGACGGCTCGGACCTCGCCGCGGTGTTCGCGACGTTGAAGCATATCCGGCAGGACACGGCCGATCTCGACGAAGCGGTCGACCACGCTTTCCCCGGCGCGCGCCTCGTCATCCCGCCGCCCGACCGCGACGCCAGCTTCGGCCTGATCTTTTCAGACTATCCGAAGCGGGTCTTCGCGGCCTCTGAACTGTCGGACGGCACGCTGCGCTATCTCGCGCTCGCCGGAGCGCTGCTCGCCTACCGGCTGCCGCCCTTCATCGCGCTGAACGAGCCGGAGACCAGCCTGCACCCGGACCTGATGGAGCCGCTGGCGCGGATGATCGTGCGTGCGTCCGAGCGCACGCAGGTCTGGCTCGTCACCCATTCCGAGCGGCTGGCGCAGGCCATCGCCGAGCTCGGCGGGGTCCGGCCCCGCATCGTGGTCAAGCGCGACGGCGCGACCTGGATCGAGGGGCTGCGGCTCGCCGGGGATTTTTCGGAGGACGAAGAGGACTGATTGGGCACATCCCGGATGCGCAGCGAAGCCGCGCATCCGAACCCAAAAGGAATCAGTCCCTGTCGAGCGCCAGATCCGGCGCGTCGGGGTTCTTCATGCCCACCACGTGATAGCCGGCATCCACGTGAAGAATCTCGCCGGTCATGCCGCGGGACATGTCGGAGACGAGATAGGCCGCCGTCTCGCCGACCTCGTCGATGGTGACGGTTCGGCGCAGCGGCGCGTTGTACTCGTTCCACTTCAGGATGTAGCGGAAATCGCCGATGCCGGAGGCGGCGAGCGTCTTGATCGGGCCGGCCGAGATCGCGTTGACGCGGATCTTCGAGGGGCCGAGGTCGGCGGCGAGGTAGCGCACCGACGCTTCGAGCGCGGCCTTGGCGACGCCCATCACGTTGTAGTGCGGCATCCACTTCTCGGCGCCGTAATAGGTCAGCGTGAGCAGCGAGCCGCCGTTCGGCATCAGCTTCTCGGCGCGCTGGGCGATCGCCGTGAACGAGTAGCAGGAGATCAGCAGCGACTTGGTGAAGTTCGCCTCCGAGGTCTCGACGTAGCGCCCGGTCAGCTCGTCCTTGTCGGAGAAGGCGATGCAGTGGACGACGAAGTCGATGCCCTCGGGAAAGACCTCGGCGGTACGCGCGAAGACCGCGTCGATCGAGGCCGGGTCGGTGACGTCGCAATGGCCGACGACGTGGGCATCCAGCTCCTTCGCCAGCGGCTCGACGCGCTTCTTCAGCGCGTCACCCTGGTAGGTGAAGGCGAGCTTGGCACCGTGCGCGGCTGCGCTCTTCGCGATGCCCCAGGCGATCGAGCGGTTGTTGGCCACCCCGAGCACCAGCCCGTTCTTGCCTGCCAGCAAACCGGTTCCGTCCGACATGTTCCACCCTGATGAGGTCCGCACCGCCGCCCGACCCGAGGGTCGACCATGCGGCCGGCATCCTTAGCGGAGGCCTAAGCCAGGGGAAAGCCTCGTGCAGCCACAGGGTGTCGGCTCAGGCCGTGCCGGCCTTCGCCTCGCGCCGCTGCCGCGCGTAATCGGCCAAAGCCGCGTCCGCGTCGGCCGGCAGGACGATGGCGGTGGTGGCGATGAGGTCGCCCCGCGCGCCGTCCTTCTTCGGCAGGCCCTTTCCGCGCAACCGGAAGGAACGGCCGGAACTCGTCATGGCGGGAATCTTCATCTCGACCGCGCCGGTGAGCGTCGGCACGCGCAGCGCCCCGCCGAGCACGGCATCTTCCAGCGCGAGGTCGACGGT
This sequence comes from Methylobacterium sp. WL9, assembly GCF_008040035.1. Taxonomy (NCBI): domain Bacteria; kingdom Pseudomonadati; phylum Pseudomonadota; class Alphaproteobacteria; order Hyphomicrobiales; family Methylobacteriaceae; genus Methylobacterium; species Methylobacterium sp. WL9. The sequence continues at coordinate 4,468 of NZ_VRVE01000095.1, read as the reverse complement.
GACGCGCAGGTCCGCGCCCTCCGCCTTGAAGCGGTCGTGCGGCTTGATCCGGATGGTGAGGAGCGCGTCGCCCGGCTCCGAGCGCGGGCCGCCCCCGCCGCCGAGGCCGCGCAGCCGGATGGTCTGGCCGTCGACCACGCCCTTGGGGATCATCACGTCGACGCCGCGCCCGCCCGGCAGGGTCAGGCGCAGCTTCTCGTCGCTCGCCACCTGCTCCAGGGTGACGGAGAGCTCCGCCGCGACATCCTCGCCGCGCGCCGGCCCGCGTCCCGGACCAGGCCCGGCGCCGCCTGCGCGGAACGCCTCGCCGAACAGCGTGGAGAAGATGTCCTCGCCCATGCCGCCGGCCGGGCCGCGGCCGCGCTGCGCGTTCTCGAAGTCGAAGCCGCCGGGACCGCCGCGGCCGCCGCCGAAGCCCGAGAACCCCTCGAAGCCGGTGGCGCGCGGCTTTCCGTCGCCGTCGATCTCGCCGCGGTCGAACTGGCCGCGCTTGTCCTTGTCGCCCAGCACCTCGTAGGCGGTGTTCGCCTCGGCGAAGCGCTCCTTGGCCTTCGGGTCCTTGTTGCTGTCGGGGTGATAGGCCTTGGCGAGCTTGCGGAAGGCCTTCTTGACCTCCGCCTCGCTCGCGCCCTTCGGCACGCCGAGCACGTCGTAGGGGTTCCGCATCCGGGGTCGTTTCCAAGAGAAATCCGGCCGTACGGATACGACCTCGTGATCAGCCCTTCAACGTGGGAATGTCGTTGCCCAACCGCAACGGCGGCGATCAGGTCGCCGCCGGTTTGGGCGCCGCCTTGAGACGCTTCAGCGCCCAGCCGCCGCCCGAGGGCTTGCAGCCGGTGCCGCGCACGAAGCGGCTCGTGGCGGGTGCCACCACGGAGGCGAGGAAATCGCGGCAGATCTCGTCGTTGGAGACGTAGGGCAGGCCGGTGGGGTTCACCGAGCCGCGCATGGCGGTCTCGGGGTTGTCCCACTTCACCGGCTTGCCGTTGCCCTGCGGATCGAGGGCGACGGAGAGCGCGGCATGCGCCCGCCGCCAATCCTCCTCGCCGAGATCCTTGCCGAAGCTGGTCGGCGGCTTGGCGATGCTGCCGGTGCTGGTCGGCTCGTGCGGCAGCTCCGGCTTGGCGTCGACCCCGAACGACAGGATCGGCCCGCTGCAGGCGCAGAGCCCCGACAGGATCAGGCCCGCGACGACGAGCGCACCCGGCGTCGGCCCGTTGAGGGCTTTACAGTCGCGAAAACGCATTACACCTGAACTCGCGAGACATACGTGACCGACGTGTCGGTGCTCCACGCCGGTACCCCCCCGACACGGATGTCACTGCGAGGGAGTAGACCGTGGATCCGTTAAGAGACGATGAGCTTGGGGTGCCTGCGGACTTCACGCTTGCGCGAGATCCCTGGCCGCTGTTTTCCGCCTGGATGACTGAAGCCACGGCCGCGGAACCCGAGGACGCCAACGCCATGGCGCTCGCCACTGCCGACGCCGACGGCCTGCCCGACGTGCGCATGGTGCTCCTGAAGGGCGCCGACCCGCGCGGGCTCGTCTTCTACACCAACGTGGAATCCGCGAAGGGCGGCCAGCTTGCCCGCAATCCACAGGCGGCGGTGGTGCTTCACTGGAAATCTCTGCGCCGGCAGATCCGCGCCCGCGGCCCGATCGCGCCGGTGACGCCGGAGGAGGCCGACGCCTACTTCGCCAGCCGCCACCGCGACAGCCGCATCGGCGCCATCGCCAGCCGGCAGTCGCGCCCGCTCGCCGACCGGCCGACGCTGATGGCCGAAGTCGCGGCCCTGTCGGAACGCTACGACGACGGCCCGATCCCGCGGCCGGAGAACTGGACGGGCTTCCGCATCGATCCCGTGCAGATGGAGTTCTGGCAGAACGGCGATTTCCGCCTGCACGACCGCGTGCGGTTTTCGCGGGACGGCGCGGGCTGGAGCCGGTCGCGGCTGTATCCCTGATCGCGGCAGCGGCTGGATTTGAACGGCACGGACGTTTCGACGCTTCGCGACGCCGTCATGCCGGACCCCGGATCGGGTTCCGTTGACGCTCCACCCGTCCAGGGAAGGGAGCGTGGCAAATTGAAGGAATCGACCGGAAACGGTCTGGATCGCTTCGCTACATTCGCAAAGATGAGAGACGGGTTCGGAGCGAAGCCCGAGAAGCCGGGAGAGCGCAGAACGCTCTCCCGGCCGGCCGAAAGCTCAGTGCTTGAACTTGCCTTCGTACTTGAACTCCGGCGCAGCCTTCAGGGCCTCCTTGGTCGCGTTGATCGAGGCGACCCACTTCTTGGCGCTCTCGTCGTAGGTCAGGCCGACCGAGGTCGGATCGACTGAGACGTAGCGCTCGCCCAGGCCGAGGAAGCCGCCGACCGACAGGATGAAGCCCGACAGCTTGCCATGCTCGATGGTGAGATCCTTGATCTCGCCGACGTTGCTGTTGGTGCCGTCGACGACGTTGAGGCCGATCAGGTTGTAGCTGAGGACGGCCTCCGGCGGCACGGGGGCGAACTTCACGGCCGCGGGGGGCGCGACGGGCTTGGCGCTCTCGGCGAGGACGGGCGAGGCGAGCAGGGTCGCGGCCAGGGCGGCGAGGGCGATACGGCGCATTGTCTGTGTGTCTCCTTGAGACCCGATGGGCGGCTGGAAATGGCTATGTCCGGCCGTTCGTTCCGTCGGCCGCGCCAGAATGTGAATCTTTTTAACATGGCCGCTGCAGCGGTAGCCGGATCTGTTGCCGGCGCTCGAACGCCGTGCCGAGCGTCGGCCCATTGGGGCGGACATGGACGCGGAGATATGGGGGCGGAGCCGCCGGCAACCTGGCACCGAACCGTTTCGGCCGGCAGAACGTTCCTCTCGTCTCGGAATGAGGAGGTGCGTCGTGAAAATCCGCTACCTGTTGCCGCTGATCGGGGTCTTTGCCCTCGCCGGATGCAAGGACGAGAAGAAGGCTCCCCCGCCGCCGCCCGTGAGCACCGCGCCGACGACCCCGCCGCCGGCCTCGCCCGATGCGCCGAAGCCGGACGCGCCGAAGCCGTAGCCGCTCTGCACGAAAGCCGCCGCGCCGACGCCGTCGGCGCGGCGGCTTTTCGGAGCGCCTGCAGTGCGGGCTGCAGGGCCGATAGCCTATCCGCTCCTTTTCCCGGACGCATGGAGCGTCAGCGGAATGCGATCCGGGATCCAGCGCAAGACTCGCTAAGCGTCCTCATCTCTGAGCGCATTCGGGACTCGGAGCCGCTACGCGGCTGTTTTCCCGCTGGATCCCGGATCGCATTCCGCTTGGCTGCATGCGTCCGGGAAGGGTGGCGATGGATCGTGAACCCAAGGCGTTTCACGATCCATCGCCCTCGGGCCCGGCCCTGCTCTCTCCACCCGTTCCAATCCTCATCCCTACCGATCGCTGCAACGCGGTAGGGTGCTGGATTTCCGGTCTCGCGCGTCATAGACCTGTTGCCGTCCGTGCGGGCGCCGCGGCCTTGGCGGTTCGCGTGCCGGGACTGAAGGAGCGGCCTTGGCCCAGTCCAACGATCGTCGGCGCGTCATGCTGCTCACCGGCGCGAGCCGTGGGATCGGCCACGCCACCGTGAAGCGCTTTTCCGCCGCGGGCTGGCGCGTCATCACCTGCTCGCGCCACCCTTTCCCCGAGAACTGCCCATGGGAAATGGGTCCCGAGGACCATCTCCAGGTCGACCTCGCCGATGCCGAGGACACGATCCGCGGCGTGCGCGAGGTCGCGGGACGGCTCGAGGCGGAGGGCGGCATGCTGCACGCCCTCGTCAACAATGCCGGCATTTCGCCGAAGGGGCCCGAGGGCCAGCGCCTCGGTGCCCTCGGCACCGACTACACCACCTGGGCGCGGGTGTTTCAGGTCAACTTCTTCGCCCCGATGCTACTGGCCCAGGGCATGCGCGAGGAGCTGGCCCGGGCCAAGGGCTCCATCGTCAACGTCACCTCGATCGCCGGTTCACGCGTCCACCCCTTCGCGGGCGCCGCCTACGGCACCTCGAAATCGGCTTTGGCCGGCCTGACCCGTGAGATGGCCGAGGATTTCGGACCGCTCGGCGTACGCGTGAACGCGATCTCGCCCGGCGAGATCGACACCTCGATCCTGTCGCCGGGCACCGACGAGATCGTGAAGAAGATTCCGCAGCGCCGCCTCGGCACGCCGGACGAGGTCGCCAAGGCGATCTACTTCCTCTGCACCGAGGCCTCGTCCTACGTGAACGGGGCGGAACTGCACATCAACGGCGGGCAGCACGTTTGAGGGTGCGGTCGCTCGGCTCTCTTCCCCTCATCGCGCGCGTAGCGAGGCAATCCGGGGTTGCGTCGCCGACTCCGCGCCTGCGGCCCTCGTTTGCTTCGCCTTCGGCTCGCAGGGACGGCGGACGCGCGGGCCTCCTCGCCGCCCTGCTGCTTGCGCTGGCCGGTCCGGCCGCAGCCGCCGAGACGGCGGGCGGGGTCGCGA
>NZ_VRVE01000094.1:0-15257 GCF_008040035.1 Methylobacterium sp. WL9 | reverse complement strand
ACGCAGCCCTGTCGCCCGCCCGCGAGCGGCAGAAGCGCTGCGGCACCGAATGGCGCGGCCTGTCGACCGCCGACAAGACCGCCAAGGGGCCCACATGGCCGCAATTCTACAGCAAGTGCGTGAAGCGCCTGAAAGAACCGAAGGCCTGACCGGCGCCCCGGGGCGAACCGTGGCCGCAATCGGGCGTTGCCTGCCGGGACCGACGACGGGCGAGGACATGCACGATGCAGGGTGAGCGGCGGCTGTTGCAGCGGGTTGTCTCGGTCGTGGCGCTCCTGCCGGTCGCGGCGGGGCTCTACGGCGTGCTTTTCGGCATCGACGGCATCGGCACCGACCGCATCGTCAACATCTCGGCGGACAGCCACTTCCGCTATTTGTCGGGCCTGCTCACCGGCATCGGCATCCTGTTCCTCACCTGCGTGCCGGGGATCGAGCACAAGACGGGGCTGTTTCGCTTCCTCACCCTGGTGGTGGTGCTCGGCGGCCTTTCGCGCTTGCTCGGCCTCTACCTGACGGGTCTGCCGTCCCTCGTCATGCTCGGTGCCCTCGTGGTCGAGCTCGGGGTCACGCCGCTGCTGTGCCTGTGGCAGGCGCGCGTGGCGCATCTCGCCGCGTCCGAGGGCCCCGGCGTCGTCGATCTGACGCGCGAGGACGCCGTGTGACCGCCGCGTCCCCGCCCCTCGCCGACCGCCTGATCGACCGGCTCGATGCGATCGTACCGCCGCCGGCCGCCTGGCTGTTCGGCCTACGGATCTGGCTGGCGATGATGCTCGCCCTCTACGCCGCGTTCTGGCTCCAGATCGAGAGCGCGTCCTCCGCCGCGGTCTGCGTCGCCATCCTGGCGCAGCCCAAGCGCGGACAGGCGCTCTCCAAGGCGGGCTACCGTTTCCTCGGCACGATCGTCGGCGGCGTGGTCGCGATCGTGCTGACGGGTTTGTTCAATGAGGACCGGGTGCTCCTGCTCGTGTCCTTCACGGTCTGGCTCGGCCTCTGCGTCTTCGTGGCGCAATACCTTCAGGATACCCGCGCCTATGGCGCGATGCTCTCCGGCTACACGGTCGGCATCATCGCGCTCGCCAACATCGACGCGCCGCAGAACACCTTCGACGCGGCACTCGGGCGGGTGGCGGCCATCGCCATCGGCATCGTGGCGATCACCTTCATCAACGATGCGTTGGCCTCGCCCAGCACGTGGCGCACCCTGCGCCCGACCCTGGCGAATGCTTTCGGCGCGGCCCGCGCCTTCGTCCGCGACGCCCTCGCGAACGGCGATCCCGGCGACGAGCGGACGGCGGCCCTGATCCGGACGATCGCGGCGATGCGGGCCGAGACCAGCGCGATCGGGGGCGAACTCGACGACGGACGGAACCGCGCCTCCGGTGCGCGCAGCGCCATTGCCGCCCTCTACGTGACGGGCGCCGCGAGCCGTGGCCTCGCCCTCGCCTGCGACCGGATCCGCCGGCCGACGCCGGCCGTGGTGGAGGCGCGCGCACTCTGCCTGCGCGCCGTCACCGGCGATGTCACGGAGCCGGGTGCCGAACAGCTGAACCGGGACGACGCCCGGCTGCGCGACCTCGTCGAAGAGGCGATCCGCGATCCGGCGCGCTCCCTCGACGAGACCATGGCGCTGCAGCGGGCGCTCGACCTGCACAACGCCGTCACCTTCGCCGACGACGGCCTGCGCGCCCTCTCGGACGGGCATAAGCCGCTGCGCGACGTCGCCCTGCCGACGCATCGCGATTTCCCGGTGGCACTGCGTGCGGCCCTGCGCGTCGCCATCGCCTTCGGCGTTGCGGCCGGCGTGTTCATCCTCGCGGGCCTGCCGCAGGCGTCCTTCGCCCTGGTCCAGGTCTCGGCGACCGCCGCGCTCTCCTCCGTGACGCCCGACCCGAAGAAGTTCGCGATCGGCGTGCTGATGGGGATGCCGCTCGCGGCCCTGTTCGCGGGCATCGTCCTGTTCGTGTTCCTCAACGGCAACCAGGGCTTTCCGCTGCTCGCCATCGCCATGGCGCCGGTGGTGTTCTTCGGCTGCTTCCTCTCGCTGAATCCGAAGACGTTCACCGTGGGCTTCATCTCGCTGGTGTTCACGCCGGTGCTGCTCTCGCCGGCCAACCCGCAGCTCTACGATCCCCAGACCTTCCTGATGAACGCCTATCTCGTGGTCGCCGCGGCGGTGATCCTGTTCCTCGTCGTGCGGCTCGTCCTGCCGATCTCGAATTCGCAGCACCGGTTCTACGCCCTCGAAGAGGCCCGCCGCGACACCGCCGACGCCCTGGTCGGCGAAGGAGGCGACGCCACCACCCGCACCAGCCTGAACGCGGACCGCCTGTTCCAGTTCTCGCAATGGAACTCGGGCAGCGGCGCCGTGCGGCGCGCGAGCCTCGCCCACGCCTTCGCCCTGTCGCGCCTCGAATCTTCGGCCGCACGGGCACACGCGCAGATGCGACTGCTCTGGTGCGCCAAGGGGCTCAGGGCGAGCATTCGGCGCGGACGCGAGGCGCTCGCCCGCGGCAACGCCTGGGGCCTGGAGGATGCGGCTCGCGCCATGATCAGGGCCGGGGGCCGTGAGGACCGCGAGACCCGCCTGCGGATCGCCCGCGCCGCGACCGACCTGGCGACCGCCTCGCAGGTCATCCAGCGGCACGGGCGCTTCTTCCGCCGCCTCGCCCTGCCGAGTAGCTGACGGCCATGCGTCACGAACTCCAGATCGGCGGCGTCCTGCTCTCGCCCTTCGTCGCCTACGCGATCGGCGCGCTGGTCATCCTCATCCTGCTGCGGATCGTCTTCCGGAAGATCCGGTTCAGCCGCTACGTCGCGAATGCGCCGATCGCCGAGGCCGGCCTCTACGTCTGCGTGCTCGCCCTCCTGATCCTGCTTTTTTGACGGCCTCGAGAGTATTCTCGAACGGATCGGCTTCCGGTTCGCATGAAGAGAATGCGCCCAACCCGATGACACCGAGCCGTCTCCCGTGACGCGGAGATCGCGAGAACGGCTCTCCTGACCGCGGATACCGCCCCATGGCCGACGAGGACGACCCGAAGACTTCCGATGGCGCCCGGCAGGCGCCCCCCGACGATCCGCCGGCGATCGAGGCCGAGCCTCCGTCGCCTGCGCGGCGCGGGCGGGCCGCCAAGCTGTTCCGCCTCGCCGCCACCGGCGTGATCCTGGCGGCGGCGGCGGTGGCCGCCTTCGTGGTCTGGGAGTTCTACGTCACCGCGCCCTGGACCCGCGACGGGCGGGTGCGCGTGCAGGTCGCCAACATCGCCCCGCAGGTCTCGGGCTCGATCGTCTCGGTCAAGGTCGTCGACAACCAGCCCGTGAAGAAGGGCGACGTGCTCTACGTGATCGACCCGTTCGACTTCCAGGTCGCGATCGCGTCGGCCGAGGCCGAGATGAAGAACCGCGAGGCCGACCTGCAGGTCAAGAACGCGCAATCGGCCCGGCGGCAGGCGCTTACCACGGTCTCGACCTCGGTCGAGGAGAAGCAGCAATATGCCGGCACCGCGAAGATTGCCGAGGCCGCGCTCGATACGGCGAAGGCGCAACTGTCGCAGGCGAAGATCAACTTCGAACGCACGACGGTGCGGTCGCCCGTGAATGGCCGGGTCACCAACCTGCTGATGCGCGTCGGCGACTACGCCACGACCGGCACCCCCAATGTCCGCGTGATCGACACCGACAGCTTCTGGATCGACGGCTACTTCGAGGAGACGAAGATGGCCCATATCCGCGTCGGCGCTCCCACGGAGATGGCGCTGATGGGGTATGGCGCGTCGCTGCGCGGCACGGTGGAGAGCGTGACCCTCGGCATCTCGACGGCCAACGCCGCCCCGAGCACGCAGGGCCTGCCCAACGTCGACCCGGTCTATACCTGGGTGCGCCTAGCGCAGCGCGTGCCGGTCCGCATCCGCATCGACGCGGTGCCGCCGGGCGTGACGCTAGTCGCCGGCATGACGGCCACCGTGGTGGTCGGCGACGGGACCTCCGCCGCGCCGGCCTGGTTCAGCGACCTGCGCCGCAAGGTCGCCGGCGATCCCGCGCCCTCCACGGAGGAAACGCCGGACCGGGCGACCGGCCGGTGATGCGCCTTCCGGCAGCCTCGAAGCTGCTTCGCCGCCGGAATGCCCGGCCGTGCCCGTCAACCTTACGATCGGTTAGTTGGGCACAAGATCCGGGCCGCTGCCTTTCCGAAAGGTATTCTGCGCTAGTCTGCATCCGTTCCCGGATCGGCCAGCGCGGTCTCGCGCCGTCGGTCGTGCGATGAGGCCGAAGCGTGGCGTCGGCGGTTGAGTTTTTCACGAAGGGCCGTGCGCCCGCCGCCCTCGTGTCCGCCACCCGGGCACGCGGCGAGGTTCCGGATGCCCTGCGCATCGCGCTCGTCGGCGCCTGCATCCTCGCGTTCTGGAACCACGCGCCGCTGGCCGACCTCAGCGACCGCGACATTCTCGAGACCTCCACCGCCGGCAGCTGGACGACGCAGGTCGTCTTCCTCGCGCTCGGATTCGCCATGGCGGCGGCGCTGCGGCAGCTCGGCATCGACAAGCTGCGCCCGCTGCTGACCTGGCCGCTGGTCGTGCTGGCCGGCTGGATGGGACTGACCCTGCTCACCTCCGTCGAGCCGCTGCTCTCGATCCGCCGGTTCCTGCTCTTCGCGATCGTCACCATGCTGGCGGCCGGCATCCCGGTGGTGATGCGCTCGGTGCGCCAGTTCGCGCTGACGCTCGCCATCGCCGCGCTGATCATCCTGGCCGCATCCTACCTCGCGGTCGCCTTCCTGCCGCAACTCGCGATCCATTCGGCCGATTTCGACCTGATCAACGAGCCCGAGCACGAGGGCCTCTGGCGCGGCATCTTCGCGCATAAGAACGAGGCCGGCGGCGCGATGGCGCTGATGATCCTCACCGGCCTGTTCGTGGCCTCCGCCCTGAGCCGGTTCTGGGGCATCACCATCGTGCTGCTCGCGGCCGTGTTCCTCGCGGCCGCCAACTCGAAATCGGTGATCGCGCTCCTGCCCTTCATCATCCTGGCGCCGAGCCTCTGCGGGCTCGTGCGCAGCCGCTGGCTGCGCGCGGCGATCCTGCTCGGGCCGGTGGCCCTGGTCTCGCTGTTCTCGCTCGGTTCGGTATTCTTCCCGCCGATCCGCGACGGGCTGCACGGCATCCTGCCGGACACCTCGTTCACCGGCCGCACCGAGATCTGGGAGTTCGCCGCCAGCCATATCGCGGAGCGGCCGGTCTTCGGCTGGGGCTTCGGCGCCTTCTGGGGAACCGAGCGCACGCGGTTCGGCACCTCGGATGCCCTGAGCTGGGTCACCAAGACCAGCCAGGCGCACAACACCTATCTCGACGTCGGCTTGATCATGGGGCTGCCAGGCCTCGTCATGACGCTCGCCGCCTTCGTGGTCGCGCCCCTGCGCGACCTGCAGCGCATCGCGCCGGCAGGCCGGATCGATCCGGCGACGCTCTATTTCCTGCGGCTATGGCTGCTGGCGCTGGCCGGCGGCTCCTTCGAATCGGTGCTCTACACGCCGAGCGCCGCGATCTGCTGCATGTTCATGCTCGCCGTGTTCGGCCTGCGGCTGCGCGCCTCGTACCGCACCGTGCAGGGCTGATCGGATGCGCGGGGAGATGGCAACCCGAGCGGATGGAACGACCGGCCCGAGACCGGCAGGCTGCCCGCATCCGGCGCGGCCCGCTCCCGGCGATCATGGTCTGGGATGGAACCGGACGATGGGTCTCTTCAGAAGCTTCGGAGCGCGGGCCGCCGAACCGAAGACCGGCGAACCGCCGGCCCGCGCCCATCCGGCGACCACGCCGCTGCCCGTCCTGACCTCGCTGCGCTTCTTCGCGGCGTTCTACGTGCTGGTGTTCCACTACGACCGCTTCTTCTTCCCCGACGCGCCGCGGCACACGGTGATCCTGCTCGGCCATACCGGCGTGACGTTCTTCTTCGTCCTGTCGGGCTTCATCCTCGCCTACACCTACCATGCGGTCGATTTCGGAGACCGGCTCGTGCGGAGGCGCTACCTGTGGGCGCGTGTCTCTCGGGTCTATCCCGCCTTCCTGCTCTCGCTGGCGATCAGCCTGCCCTGGTTCGTCGCCTGGGTGCTGAAGACCGAACCGCCGCTGAAATGGCTGATCGCCTCGGGCGCCGTGCTGGCTCCGCTCGGCCTCCATGCCTGGGTGCCGGGCGCCGCCTGCTCGCTCAACTGCGCGAGCTGGTCGATCTCGGTGGAGGCATTCTTCTACCTGCTGTTCCCGCTGCTGCTGCCGCTGGTGCTGCGCCGCCCCGCAGAGTACGCGCTGGCCGCGCTTGGGCTCTGGGCGGTGTTCGGCGCGTTCTGCACGCTGCTCTGGAGCCGTTACGCGCCGGGCGTCTCGTTGATCGAGCCCGAGCCGGCCGGCACCATGGCGGTGCTGCTCGCGCAGGGCATCAAGTACAATCCGCTGCTGCGCCTGCCCGAGTTCATCGCCGGCCTCGTGCTGTTCGCGGGGTGGCGGCGGATGCGCCGGCCGGCATCCGAAGCCCAGGCCGCCACGGCCCGCGGCCGTGCCGGCCCGTTCCTGGCCGCGGCCGCGCTGGCGGCGCTCGTCCTCGTCGTGATCGAGCCGTACGTGCCGTCGCCGCTGATGCATAACGGCCTGACCGTGGTGGCCTGGGCTCCCCTCATCCTAGCGGGGGCGGACCTGCGCGGCGGTGTTCTCGCCAGCGCGCCGCTGGTGTTCCTGGGGCGTATCTCCTTCGCGCTCTATCTCCTCCACATGCCGGCCTATGCCGTCGTGAACACCCTCGACCGGACCCTGCACGGAGCGATCTCCGGCGTTTCTCCCTGGCTGGCGGCCGGCGCCGCGACCGCGCTGTCGCTGGCCGCGGCGAGCCTCGTCCACCTCGCCGTCGAGGAGCCGGCCCGGCGCGTCCTGCTTCGCAGAGGTCTTCAGGCAATGCTGCCCGCCCTCCCGTCCGGAAGCACCCAGGCCGCCCTGCACCCGCCGGAGAGCGCGGGCGAGCGATGAGTCGGCGGCGATGACGATGCCCGATCCGAGCCGTCGCGCGATCCTCGCAGGCGGGGCCGGGGCACTCGCCCTGACCGGCGCCGCGAGGGCCGCGCCCTCCCCGTTCGGTCCGTCCGGCGCGCCGTCCTGGGGGCCCGACGGGTTGCAGGCGGCGGCCTCCGCCAAGGGGCTCGCCTACGGAACGGCGGTACCGATCACCCGCTTCCGCAGCGATCCGCGCTGGCGCGCCGTCGCCGCGCGCGAATGCGGTATCCTCGTCTGCGACAACGTCATGAAGTTCGACGTCGCCGCTCCGCATCCCGGGGTCCTCGACTTCTCCGGCGCCGACGAGACCGTGCGCTTCGCCCGCGGCAACGGCCAGCGCCTGCGCGGCCATTGCCTCGTCTGGCACGAGGCGCTGCCGGCCTGGGCACAGGCGGCGCTCGCCGCGAAGAGCCCCGCCGGGGCCGAGCTGCTCCTGCGGCAATGGATCGGCGCGATGGCCCGGCGCTACGCGGGCACCATCGAAGCCTGGGACGTGGTCAACGAGATCCTCTCGCCCGCCGACGGCCGGCCCGACGGCCTGCGGGCGACGCCCTGGCTCGCCGCCCTCGGCCCCGGCTATGTCGACCTTGCCTTCCGCATGATGAAGGAGGCCGACCCTGCCGCCGCCGGAACCTGGAACGAGAACGACTGCGAGCAGCAGGCGGATTGGATCGACGAGCGCCGCGTCGCGATCCTAAAGACGCTGGAGGGGCTGCTGAGGCGCGGCGTGCCGATCGACCGTTTCGGCATCCAGGCGCATCTGCTGAGCACTCTCCCCCTCGACCAGACGCGCCTGCGGAGGTTCCTGCGCGAGATCGCCGGCATGGGCCTCGCCATCGAGATCACCGAGCTCGACGTCGACGACCGCGCCTTCCCGGCCGACATCGCGGCGCGCGACAGGGGCGTCGCCGACCTCGCCCGGCGCTTCCTAGACACGGTGCTCGACGAGGCGGCCGTGCTCAACGTGCTGAGCTGGGACGTCTACGATCCCGATACGTGGCTGAACGCGTCGCCTGCCCGGAGGCGGCCGGACGGCATGCCCCAGCGGGCGCTGCCCTTCGATGTGGAGTATCGGCGCAAGCCGCTCTGGCGGGCGATGCACCGGGCGTTTCGCGACGCGCCCGATCACCGGGCCGCGCGCGCCCGGCTCAGAGCCAAGGTCTGACGGACGCGTCTCAGCGCGACGGGAAGCGGCTCGGGGGCTCGTTGTACATCGGCGTCTCGGTGGTCCGCGGCAGGTAGGCCTGGATCAGGTCGGCCGGCGGCCCGAAATGCGGCGCGTGGCGGCGCGGCGGGCGGTAACGTGGATCGCGGTAGCGGACCTCCGGCGGCATGTTCCGCGCGGAGGCGTGGCGGCCGTGGCCGTATTCACGCGTACGATCGCCATGACCTTCCGACCGGGCGGCGCCGGCGATGACGAGACTTGCCAAGATGGCGGCGGCGACGGACTTCAGCGGCATCGGTTCGGTCCTGCGATCGGGGGCTGCCGGCTGGCTCAAAACTTGTAGGCCGCGCCGCCACGGACGGTGTTGATGTTGACCTTGTGCCCGTCGAAGTCGTTCAGCAGCACGTACTGGTATTCGCCGCGCAGCAGGATGTTCGAGGTGATCGCGTATTCGAGGCCCGCACCGAGGGTGATGCCGCCTACGACCTTGGTCTTGGATTTCCCAAAAAACTCCATCGGCAGAGGTTTACTGCCATCGGGGTTGTTTTGGTTGAAGTTAGTCGGATTGTATCCGTACTGGTTTACAGTCACCGCTTTGGTACTGTCGGTTAGCGCCTTGTTCGCTGCATATGTCTTCGCATCGTAGCCGTAGGTCTGGATACCGACGTCGTCGGAAATTTGTGCACGGCCTATCGCGAAACCGCCGGTGACATACGGAAGGAAGTTCTCGATCGCATACCCGGCCCTCGCTCGAATCGTTCCGAAGTCTCGCACTTTGGTGGTCGAGGTGTCGGACAGACTGTAGAAATTCTGCCAACCATCGCTCGTAACGGCTTGACGGCCTATCGCGTCACCACTCAGTCCTTGGGTATCAAAGCGCGTATAATCGAATTCGATGCCTACCACAGCCTCATCGAATTGAAAGTTGTAGCCGGCAAAAGCGCCGAACGAGTTGCCACCTTTGCGTACGTCTTGGACGTGAAGCAAAGACGAAACACTGAGCTCTTTTTCGATCACCGTTTGACGAAGATTGTTGGCGACGGTTTGCTGGGCAACATTATTGAAGCCGAAAGCACCAGACGAATAACCGCCATGACCGCCGACATAGGCGCCGCTCCAATCGATGATCTGCGTCGTCACCGGCTCGTACTCCGGTCCGCGCAGGTAGTCGTAGTCGAGGTCGGCGGCTTGGGCGGTGGAGAGGCAGCCGAGGGTCGTGGCGGCCAGGAAACCGATGGTCAGGGTACGCATCGCTATCGTCCTTTGGGCAGCAAGACGGATCACCGTGCCTTGCCCATGGGATCGTCTTACTTGAGTAACCTTAATTGTCTGTTGCGCAGAGGCTTTTGCCGGCGACCCGAAACGATGCGGGACCTGCCCAGTGACGGCCGGCGCCCGGGACATGTTCTCGCCGTCACGATCGAAGGCAGGGCGCCGGTGAGCCGGCCGCGCGGGTCTCCGGCGATCCGTCGCCTCCAGACATAGGAACCGGTCCTCGTCGACCAGCTTCCGAGCGGCGACAGCCATCGATGATTCGCCCGCCCCAGGCAGACCCGCGGCCGCACACAAAAGAAACGGCGCGGATATCATCCGCGCCGTTTCGACGTCCGATCGGGAAAGGGCGATCAGTACTTGGTGATTAGGGGACCGGGCTCGTAGGCGATCGGCATCGGGGCCGCGACGCCGCCGAGGAGGAAGCGCAGGCCGATCTTGACGTCGTGCGAGGTGATCTCGCTGACCTTGTAGCTCGCGAAGGAGCAGGTCGGGTCGTTGACGCAGGTCACGGTCCCGGTCTTGGCGTTGCCCATGTTGAGGTAGCGGTAGCCGACGTCGACCTTGAAGTTCGGGGTCACGTCGTAGGTGATGCCGGCCTGGGCCGCCCAGGCGAGGCTGGTGGTGTTCTTGGTCGGCGCGGTGCCGAAGCCGCCCGCCGCGAAGCCGGCGCCCTGGTCGGTGTAGCCGCTGACCTGGTTGAAGGCCGCGCCGACGCCGCCGCCGATATACGGCGTCAGGCACCACCACGTGCCGAGGTCGATATAGCCGTTCGCCATGGTGACGATCGAGCGGAACTTGGCCGAATTGACGTCGATTCCGGTGCCGCCGCCGAGAGGGAACTTCTCGGTGTAGCGGATCTGGCCACCGCCGCGGTATTCGCCGGTGACGTCGCCGCGCAGGAAGCTGTTGAACTGATAGCCGGCACCGGCGCCTGCGAAGAATTGATCCTCGATGGTGCGGTTCTCGATCACGTAGCCGGCCGGGAGAGCGCCGCCCGTGCCGAGCGTGGTCCTGACCTTCTCGTACTGGGTCGCACCGACGCCGACATCGCCGCGCAGGTACCAGCCGCCGCCGACATCGACGGGAATCGGAGGGGGCGGGGGCGGCGGCGGAAGCAGGTCCGCAGCGTGTGCGAGGCAGGGCGCTCCGACGCTCGCCAGGAGCGTGAGGGAGCGCGCCAAGGCATGAAGCTTGGAGCGGCCCATGGGATTTCCTTCATTCTTCGAACTGTGCCGGAAACCGCGAAGGGCCGGCGAGGAGAACGAAGTCCAACATGGTCGGGGAAGGTTAAATCGCACTTAACGTAAAAAATTAGGCTTGCCGAAGTGTTGAGATGCCTGTTGTGCGATCCTCTTCAAGTCGTCGTCGATGTCGTGGTGCATGGGTCCCGCCCATGCGCAAAAGGCGCAGGCCGGGACGGTAGAGGGCCGGCTCTCAGGCGGCGGCGCGGGTCACCGCGTCGACGACCTCGTCGACGACCTCGTTGACGAGGTCGCGGTCGTCGCCCTCGGCCATGACGCGAATCACCGGCTCGGTGCCGGAGGGCCGGATCACCAAGCGCCCGCCATTGCCGAGGCGCGCCTTGGCATGGGCGATGGCCGTGACGACAGAATCCTGGCGAAGCGGCTCGCCGGAGCGGTAGCGCACGTTCTTGAGGATCTGCGGCAGCGGGTCGAAGCAGTGGCAGACCTCGCTCACCGGCCGCTCCTGGCGCTTGATGACGCTGAGCAGCTGGAGCGCGGCGACGAGGCCGTCGCCGGTGGTGGCATAATCCGACATGATGATGTGGCCGGACTGCTCGCCGCCGAGGTTGTAGCCGTGCTCGCGCATGTGCTCGAGTACGTAACGGTCGCCGACGGCGGTACGCGCGAGATTGAGCCCGAGGCCGCCGAGGAAGCGCTCCAGGCCGAGATTGGACATGATGGTCGCGACGAGGCCCGGCTGCGTCAGCCGCTCGTCCTCCTGCCAGGAGCGCGCGACGACGGCCATGAGCTGGTCGCCGTCGACCTTCTGGCCCTTCTCGTCGACGATCAGCACCCGGTCGGCGTCACCGTCCAACGCGATGCCGACATCGGCGCGCAACTCGCGCACCTTGTTAATCAGGGCGGTAGGGGCCGTCGAGCCGACATCGTCGTTGATGTTGAAGCCGTCCGGCTCGACGCCGATGGCGATGACTTCCGCGCCGAGCTCCCACAGGGTCTCGGGGGCGACGCGGTAGGCAGCGCCGTTGGCGCAGTCGACCACGACGCGCAGGCCCTCCAGCGTCACGTGGCGCGGCAGGGTGCGCTTGGCGAACTCGATGTAGCGGGCATGCACGCTCTCGATGCGCTTGGCCCGGCCGAGATCGCGCGCGCCGGCGAGATGCTTGGTCATCGCGCCGTCGATCAGCGCCTCGATCTCGAGCTCGACGTCGTCGGACAGCTTGAAGCCGTCCGGGCCGAACAGCTTGATGCCGTTATCCTCGAACGGATTGTGCGAGGCTGAGATCATCACGCCGAGGTCGGCGCGCATGGAGCGGGTCAGCATGGCGACGGCGGGCGTCGGCATCGGCCCGAGCAGCATCACGTCCATGCCGACCGATGTGAAGCCCGCCACCAGTGCGGTCTCGATCATGTAGCCGGACAGCCGGGTGTCCTTGCCGATCACGACGCGGTGGCGGTGGTCGCCGCGCTGGAAGGCAAGGCCGGCGGCCTGTCCGACCTTGAGCGCCAGCTCCGGTGTGATCACGACGTTGGCACGCCCGCGAACGCCATCCGTGCCGAAATACTTGCGCGACATCCGGTCCTCATCCCAGTTCGTGGTGCCCCGCGGCCGTCCTTGCTCGGACGAACTCTTGTCGGGGGCCGTCGGCCTCGTGCCCGTGCGGCGAGAGTGCCGGCGAAGATTGAAGAGGCGCTTGCGACCTGACCCCGAAAGCAGGCAATCGCGAGGCGTCGTTAGCAGTTGCTTTCGCCCGGCCCCGCCCGAACGGAACGAGCCCGCCGGAGGGCGGGCTCGTCGTTCGTGAGCGGTCTCGACCGATCGTCAGCCGACCGATCGTCAGCCCTGCGGCTGGGGCGAGGGCTCGAGCCCGCCGTCGCTCTCCCGCGGCCGGCCGCGGCCGGCGGAGGGGACGGACGATCCGCGCGAGGGCGTCGAGGGGATGTCGCCGGAATCGCGTACCGGCGGCTCGCCCTTGATGAGCTTGCGGATCTCGTCGCCCGAGAGCGTCTCGTATTCGAGCAGCCCCTGGGCCAGCGCCTCGAGGTCGTCCTTCTTCTCGGCGAGGATGCGGCGGGCGTCCTCCAGGCCGTTCTCGACGAGACGGCGGACCTCCGCATCGATCTTCTGAGCGGTCGCCTCGGACACCGTCTGCTGGCGGCCCATCGACATGCCGAGGAAGACCTCGTCGTTGTTGTCGCCGTAGGCGACGGTGCCGAGTTCCGGCGAGAAGCCCCAGCGCGTGACCATCATCTTGGCGAGCCGGGTCGCCTGCTCGATGTCGGACTGGGCACCCGAGGTGACCTTGTCCTTGCCGAAGATCATCTCTTCGGCGATGCGGCCACCCATCATGATGGCAAGGCGCGAAGTCATCTGCTCGAAGGACATCGAGAGCTTGTCGCGCTCGGGCAGCTGCATGACCATGCCGAGTGCCCGGCCGCGCGGGATGATCGTCGCCTTGTGGACGGGATCGGTGGCCGGCACGTTGAAGGCGACGATGGCGTGGCCGCCTTCGTGGTAGGCGGTGAGCCGCTTCTCGTCCTCGGTCATGACAAGGGTGCGCCGCTCGGCGCCCATCATCACCTTGTCCTTGGCGTCCTCGAACTCGTGCATCGTCACGATGCGCTTGCCGCGACGCGCGGCCAGGAGAGCCGACTCGTTGACGAGGTTCATCAGATCCGCGCCCGAGAAGCCGGGGGTGCCGCGCGCGATCACCTTGAGGTCGACGTCGGGGGCGAGCGGTACCTTGCGGACGTGGACGCGCAGGATGCGCTCGCGGCCGGTGACGTCCGGATTCGGCACCATGATCTGGCGGTCGAAGCGGCCGGGACGCAGCAGGGCGGGGTCGAGCACGTCGGGGCGGTTGGTCGCCGCGATGATGATGACGCCCTCGTTGGCCTCGAAGCCGTCCATCTCGACGAGGAGCTGGTTCAGGGTCTGCTCGCGCTCGTCGTTGCCGCCGCCGAGACCGGCGCCGCGGTGACGGCCGACGGCGTCGATCTCGTCGATGAAGATGATGCAGGGCGCGTTCTTCTTGGCCTGCTCGAACATGTCGCGCACGCGAGATGCGCCGACGCCGACGAACATCTCGACGAAGTCCGAACCCGAGATCGTGAAGAACGGCACATTCGCCTCGCCGGCGACGGCCCGGGCGATCAGCGTCTTACCCGTGCCGGGGGGGCCAACGAGCAGAACGCCGCGCGGAATGCGGCCGCCGAGCCGCTGGAACTTCTGGGGGTCGCGCAGGAATTCAACGATCTCCTGCAGATCCTCCTTCGCTTCCTCGACGCCGGCGACGTCGTCGAAGCTGACGCGGCCGGAGGCCTCGGTCAGGAGCTTGGCCTTCGACTTGCCGAAGCCCATCGCCCGTCCCGCCCCTGACTGCATCTGGCGGCTGAGGAAGATCCAGGCACCGATGAAGACGAGGATCGGCAGCCAGCTGACGAGGAGCTGGATGAACCAGGGGGTGTTGTCCGACGGCGGGCGCGCCGTGATCTGCACGCCCTTACCCTGGAGCTTGGTGACGAGTTGCGGGTCGTTCGGGGCGTAGGTCGAGAAATTGCCGCCGCCGACATAGGAGCCGCTGACGTCCTGGCCCGCGATCACCACCGACTGGATCTTTCCGGAATCGGCGTCGTTCAGCAGCTGGCTGTAGGAAATCTCGCTGCCGCCGCCCCGGTGACCCTGGCCCTGGAACAGGGTCACGAGCGCCAGCACGAGCAGGAAGATGACCACCCACAGGGCAAAATTGCGGAAGTTCGGGTTCATCGACCAATCATCCCAGGACGAGCGCAGCCGGCCGTCCGCTCCTGCCTCGCAGCAACCTGCCTAACCGCAGGCATCCCGGTTCTCGTTTCTCCCCAGGGAGATACGGATAGGAACACCATTCGATGAAGGCCGGTCACGTCGGGCACGCGTAGCCAATGTAAGCGGCACCCTCCCCCTTGCCAAGTAAATCGCATGGGGCTGCGACGCGGCTGCGCTACGAACCTTCTTCTGAGTTCCGCCGCGGTGGGGCTGGAGCGACGCGGATCGTGCCGTCCGGCGCAGTCTCGATCATGGCTCCGCGCAGCGTACGGCGCAGGCGCTCGCCCTTGGCAAGGGCCGGCCGCAGGGCGTCGAGGACGAGCCTTTCCAGCCGTTCGAGACGACGCGGCACGGCAAGGCACGGATCGGGCTGGACGGCTTCCAGGGCAAGATCCAGCACGCGGAGTGCCAGCGCCTCGGGCGCGGCGAGCAGGGCTTGTCCATCGAGGATGAGCGTGCCCGACGGCGCCGGACGCCGCACGCTGTCGAGCAGGCCGGCCGCCGCCTGCGCGAGCGCCGTCTCGTCGCGGGCGAGCCGCCCGGCCAGCCGCGTGAGCCGCTCCGCCGTCAGGCCCTCGGTGGCGAGCTGCGGCATGAGGGTGCGCAGTCGCGTCCGCGCGAAGCGGTCGTCCGCGTTCGAGGGGTCGCGCAGGAAGGGCAAGGCGTGCGCCTCGCAATAGGCGACGAGGGCGGCCTTCGGCAGGCCGAGGAAGGGCCGCACGAGGCGGATGCCCTCGGCGAGCGGCCGCTCGCCGAGGGCATCCGCCTCGTGC
>NZ_VRVE01000093.1:0-15693 GCF_008040035.1 Methylobacterium sp. WL9 | reverse complement strand
GGCGTTGGCCACGGCCGGGTTGCCCTTCGGCGCCCACTCGGCGTCGGCGCGCGGGCCGTTGGCGCCGTTGGTCGGGCCGGTGAGCTGGCCCTGCGCGAGGTCGCCCTTCTGCTCCCAGGTCTGCGAGCCGCAGAGGAAGCCGAGCATGCAGCCGCGCACCGAGAGTTCGCCCTGGGCCTCGGACCAGATCGTCACGTCGTAGAACTTGCCGTTCTCGGCGTTGTAGATCTTGCCCTCGTACTTGCCCTCGGAATTGGGCTTCAGGCCCATGATCATCTGGTGGCCGAGGGAGGCGCGGGCCTGCTTCTTCGGATCGGGATTGCGGAAGTCGACGCGGGGCTTGCCCTCGTCGTTCAGCGGCGTCTTCAGCCACACGGCGTAGCCGCAGATATTGGTGTTCTGGGCGCCGCACTTCTCGACGCGGATGCGGGCCTTGCCGTCTTCGGTGAGCCAGATGCCGCTCGGATCGCGCGGGGCGGCCTGCGCGAGGCTCGGGAGCGCGACGAGCGCCAAGCCCGCGAGCGCACCGGTGATCGGAGACCAGTTCATGCGATTCTTCCCCATTCCCGCATCTCGTGTCCGCGGGTCGTCGGCTGGTTCGGGGCCGTGGCGATGCTGCCGTGCGGCCGTGCGTCTGAGCCCCCGATGTCGTCCGGGAAGTTGACCGCATCATGACCGGGTTGCGGCGCCCGGGTGCCCTTTGTCGACGCTCGACCGGTTCGGGAACGAAAAAGGCCGGCGCTGCTGCGCCGGCCTTCGAACCGTTCGGTCCTGCTGGTCGATCACTCGCCCGGCTGCATGTCCGAGGTGAAGTGACCGCACCAATCCTTGCCGCCCACGACCGGCCAGAGGCCATGGCCCTTCGGCTCGGGCTGGCTCACGGGCGGGTTGAAGCGGCACAGGCCCTCGTCGCCGGCAGCGCTGCCGCCATTGGTCTTGTGGTCGTCGAAGAAGCGGCAGCTCTCGCAGGAGGCGTTGGTACCGGCCATGGGATGTTCCTTCCGAATTTCTCGGCGATCAGAGCCCTCGGCTCCGTCGCCAGCACAGATCGTAGTTAGAATAACTCCAGACTGGCGTCAAGCAGTTTAGAACGGTTCTGCTTTGGGAGATCGGCAAACGGATACGCGTCGGGCCGATGTCGCGACCACGCAGGTTTGCGGATTTCTTCCCCTACCCGCTTGCCGTGAGCCAAGCGGTAAAGAGGCCCGAATGCTACGATGTGCGCCCTGATCCCTGGGAGCCGTTTCCTTGGTGATCCGCCTGAAATCAGGCCGGCCCCCATCTCAGGCCATCACCGTAAGTACCAAACGCCAGATTTTGATCGTTCGGGGGCATGTGGAGCGCCGATTAGGTGAGGTGATCACGCTTCAGCAGATGGTGCCCTTGAAGACAGCGCGGATAAGCGCTGTTCGTCACCTCGTCCCAAAGCGTAGGCGTTGATGATCGCAGCCAGCAGGCCGGGGAAGCGTGCGTTCACCTCGGCGCAACGCGAGTGGTTCCGCATCTCCACGCCGTGACGCTCGCTGCGGATCAATCCGGCTTCGCGCAACACCTTGAAGTGGCTGGACAGCGACGATTTCGGGATGACACGGTCGCCGACAGCCGACAGGGCCGAGCAGGCATCGACGCAGCCTGCGCCCACGATCCTGGCAAAGATCGCCGCCCGTCTGGGATCGGACAGGGCATGCAGGATCGCCTCCGGCTCAACGTCCTCCAGGGCGGGGTGAAAAAGCGGCCTCATGTTTCGTCCATATGGGGCTTGAACTGCGCTTTAATAGTTCCGAACTTCCGAACTATGGGACGACGGCATCCATCCCGGGGCCGACCCACATCGAAAGCTAGCACAGATGTCAAAGCTTGAGGGTAAGGTCGCCGTCGTCACCGGTGCATCGAAAGGCATCGGCGCGGCCATCGCCAAATCGCTGGCGAAGGACGGTGCAGCCGTCGTGGTCAACTATGCGTCGAGCAAGGCTGGCGCGGACGCCGTCGTCGCGGCGATCACCTCGGCCGGCGGCAAGGCCATCGCCGTGCAGGGGGACGTCTCCAAGGCTGCCCAGGCTCAGGGGCTGATCGAGGCGGCGATAAACGCGTTTGGCCGGATCGACGTGCTGGTCAACAATTCCGGTGTCTACGAATTCGCAGCGATCGAAGAGGTGACCGAGGAGCACTACCGCCGCCTCTTCGACGTCAACGTGCTCGGCGTCTTGCTGGCGACCCAGGCGGCCGCGAAGCATCTCGGCGAGGGCGGCAGCGTGATCAATATCTCGTCGGCGATCACCCATGTGCTTACGCCAACCGCGGCGGCCTATGCCGGCACCAAGGGAGCCCTGAACGCGATCTCGGGGGTGCTCGCCAACGAGCTGGCTCCCCGCAAGATCCGCGTCAATGTGGTCAGCCCCGGCTTCGTGGTGACCGAGGGCACCCATACGGCCGGTGTCGTCGGCTCCGATATGGAGGCTGGTTTCATCGCACAAACGCCGCTCGGCCGTGCAGGCCAACCGGACGACATCGCCGGGGTCGTCGCGTTCCTCGCGTCGGACGACGCCCGCTGGCTGACTGGTGAGAACATCACCGCCAGCGGCGGCGTTCGATAACAGGAAAATCTGCTCCGGCGCGTGCTCCAGCAACGGATGCGCGCGCAGGCGGTGGCATAGGGCGAACGCAATCTGGCGACCTCGACCGAGCTCGTTGTCCTCCGCGAGCTAGGCGCGCTTCGACACCGGACCGTCGTACCCGGCCTCGTTGCCGCTTGAGCCAACGAGCGAGCGGATCTGATCTCGTACGCCCTGTGTGACAGGGTTGTAGACGATCATGCCGAGGTCGGGCCGGCCGTCGACCGCAAAGGTCGAGAATTCCAGTTCGATCGCGCCGAGGATTGGATGCCTGAGCCGTTTGACGCCGTCGGCATGCGCATTGACGTCGTTCTCCTGCCAGAAGGCAGCGAACTCCGGGCTGGTGCGACAGAGCTCATCCACCAGTTCGCTGACCTCGGACGCAGCGCCGGCGCGTACGGCATCCGCCCGGAACGCGCCGACGACGAAGCGGGCCATGCTCTCCCAATCCTGCTGCGCCGTGCGAACGCTCGGGTCGCAAAACATGCGGCGAAGGATGTTGCGCTCATTGGGAGGGACCGTGCTCCAGTCGGTCAGCACCACGGCGGCGGCACGGTTCCAGGCGACGATGTCCCAGGTTGCCGTCTTGATCAGCGCCGGGCTGACTTCCAGCGTATCGAGCAGCCGCTGCAGACGCGGCGTGATCCCCTCCTTGGGCCTGTAGCGGACCTCCGGCGGACGCCCGAGCGCGAGCATGAAGACGTGCTCCCGCTCGGCCTCGGTCAGCATCAACCCGGCGGCGATGCGGTTCAGCACGTCCGCCGAGGGCGCGCCGCCGCGCCCCTGCTCCAACCACGTGTACCAGGTGGCGCTGATGTTCGAACGCTGGGCGACCTCTTCCCGGCGCAGGCCGGGCGTGCGCCTGCGTCCAGCGAACCCAAAGGCCGCCGGATCGAGCTTGGTCCGACGGTCCCGCAGGTATGCTCCCAGTGGAGTGTCAGAGCTGGCAGGCATGGGGATCCTGTTAGTGCCTATACCGGGATAAGGTCACAACTTTAACGGGATCGGTGGCGGGCCGGTAGAGATCGTCCAGACCACAGCGGACAGCATCTCATGCGCATCTTCCTCACCGGTGCCACCGGCTTCATCGGCTCGGCGATCGTCCCGGAACTGCTCCGGTCCGGGCATCAAGTCCTTGGTCTCACACGGTCGGCCACGGGCGCTCAAAAACTGATCGACGCCGGCGTCGAACCCCATCGTGGCAACCTCGAAGACCTGGACAGCCTGCGAAGCGGCGCGGCCCAGGCGGATGGGGTGATCCATACCGCCTTCGACCATGACGACTTCTCGAACTTCGTCGCCAACTGCGAGAAGGACAGGCGCGCGATCGAAACCCTGGGCTCCGCGCTGAAGGGATCGGATCGGCCGCTGCTCATCACGTCCGGCACCGGAATCGGAAACCCCACGGGGGGTGGACTGGCGACCGAAGACGTCTTCAACGTGGAACACCCGAACCCTCGCATCGCGTCCGAGATGGCGGGTGCCGCGCTCCTGGAGGCGGGCGTCAACGTGTCGGTCGTGCGCCTCCCGCAGGTGCACGACACGGTGAAGCAGGGGCTCATCACCTATCTGGTCGATGTCGCCCGCCGCACGGGCGTCTCGGCCTATGTCGGCGAGGGAGCCAACCGCTGGCCCGCGGCTCCCGTCCGCGATGTCGCCCGGCTCTACGCGCTCGCGTTCGAGAGGCGGGAGGCCGGTGCCCGGTACCACGCGGTCGCCGAGGAAGGTGTCACCGCCCGCGAAATGGCGGAGGTGATCGGCCGTGGCTTGGACGTGCCGGCGGTCGGCTTGTCGCCGGAGAAAGCGGCGGAGCACTTCGGGTGGTTGGCTGCATTCGTCAGCCTCGACATGCCGGCGTCGAGTGCCCTGACGCGGGCACGGCTCGATTGGCATCCGACCGGTCGGGGTCTGATCGCCGACCTCGAGCGAATGGACTATTCCCGCGCGTCCCACTGACACGCCGCGGTCCGCTCACGGTCTGCAAGCAAGCCCCCGCGCTCGAAAGGCGTCAGCCAGCTCAGGCTAGCTGACGCCTTATTCTCCTCCTGATCCCGGCGTCCAGCCAAACTGCACGTCCTCTCCAGGGCGCACCGATGCGACCAAGACGATGCCATTACTCTCGTGATGCACGTAGATGGTGGTCAGGGCCTCCAGGCTTCCGCGTGCAACCTGCCGCTGTTGAGCTGCCACGATCAGAGTGTGGACGCGACGTTCGATCTCATCTCGATCAGCGCACTCTACGCCGTCATCGCCCCACTCGACTGGCCCATCATCGTGAACGTCGAAAATGTAGCGCGGCACGTCGGCTCCGTTGACGCTCGCATGACAGCCTGTCCTGCGCGAAGCCTTACATTAACGGTACCAGTTTGTTCCGAGAGCCAACGATGCTGAACCTGAGTCGCTTGCCTCGAGATGCTCGACGAACCGGACGCCATCCCACACCTCGATGGCCCTGCCATCCATTCGCGCGCGAACAAGGTCGAGAACGCACGCATCGTTGGGAGCTTGGACGGTCTCCGTTGCGATGACCCGACCGTCCGCATTGAGATGAAGGACCAGATACGCCGTCAGGAGGGCGGCCATCCCCGGCAGCGTCACCTCATCTACGATTTCCAGCATCGGCGCACTCCAACATTCCAGGGCGGGAGCGCGCGTCTCTCAGCCGCCGGCAGCCAAGCGTAGAGGCCGACGATGGGCTCCCCTACGCTGCCTGCTGCGCCCAACCTATGATGAAAATGCACATGCACCTATTCGCCCTGCAAGGATGCGACAGGCCGCCGCGCGATGCTTGTCGCGCAGTACCCCACCTATCCCTTGAGATCTGGAGAAGCACCGTGCGAGCTGCCTTGACGACCATCCTGCGCACTGCCGCCCTTGCGGCACTTCTCGGAGGTTCCAGCGCAGCCCTAGCTCACGATTACACGCTCGGAGGCCTCAAGATCGGTCATCCCTGGTCGCGCGCAACGCCGGGCGGGGCCAAGGTCGCGGCCGGATACCTGAGCGTGACGAACGCGGGGGCCGAAACCGACCGCCTGATCGGCGGCACGCTCGAGAATACTGGTCGGGTCGAAGTCCACTCGATGTCGGTCGAGGGCGGGGTGATGAAGATGGGGCCGGTCGAGGGCGGCCTCGAGGTCAAGCCGGGCGAGACTGTTACGCTCAAACCAAGCGGCTATCACCTGATGTTCACGGGTCTGAAGGCCCCACTCAAGCAGGGCGAGATGGTCAAGGGCTCGCTGACCTTCGAGAAGGCCGGCTCGGTGCCGGTGGAGTTCAAGGTCGAAGGCATCGCCGCGGCGACATCGGGCGATGAGCACGCTGGGCACGACCATGCCCACTGACCCGCAGGCGGCCAGATCCGGCATGCGGCGTGCGGATTACCTGCTGTTCGGTGTCCTGGCGCTCGGCCTTATCGCCATTGCCGGCACGACCTTCGCGATGTGGCCGGTCGGGCCGAAGCCCCCGCCCCTGTCCGTTGTCGGCGGCCCGTTCCGCCTACAGTCCTCGAAGGGGGGCGTGCTGGACTCTGCCTCCCTGCGAGGGAAGCCGTTCCTCGTGTTCTTCGGCTTCACGCAGTGTCCAAACGTCTGCCCGACAACCTTGGCCGACCTCAGCAACCTGATCGACGAGATGCAGAAGCAGGGTGGTGATATTCAGGCCCTCTACATCACGCTCGATCCAGAGCGCGACACGGCGGCGGTGCTCAGCGAGTACATGAAGTCCTTCAGTGACCGGATCACCGGCCTCACTGGTACACCAGCCGAGATCGACCGGGTCGCCGCATCGTACCGTGCCTACGCGAAACGGGTGCCGCTACCCGATGGGGATTACACGCTCGAGCATACCCTCATGGTCTACCTGATGGACCAGAATGGCGGCTTCATAGGGCCGCTGGACCTCGGCGCGGGGCACGGGCTTGCCCTCAAACAAATCCGCCAAGCCCTCAAGGGACATCAAAACTCTTGATCGATCATCTGTCGAGCAACAAGCTTTGACGATCGGCTGCGAGAACTTGGTGGGCGAACGGATGCGTGGCGTATGACCTCCCGCGCAACGGAAGAGGCGGGCACCTCTAGCGAAACGTTTGCGAGGAGCGGAAAGCTCTCATTCGATCCGCCTTGCGGCCCCGTCGAAGGCTGGGCCGACGGCCCCGTGATCCGTGCGACCGGCATCCCCTATGCGCGAGCGGCACGGTTCGCGCTGCCAGAGCCGGTAGAGGATTGGGTGATCCCCTTATCGGCTACGCAATGGGCTCCCGCCTGTCCGCAGCAGCCGGTGCCGTTCCTGGATGAGGCACTCGGTGGTGCGCTCGGTGCCCTGGTGCAAGACGAGGACTGTCAGCGCCTGTCAGTGACCGTGCCGGCCAACGTCGCCGTGGATGAGGCGTTGCCCGTCATGGTCTGGATCCACGGCGGTTCCTACGTCAGCGGCGCAGGTGATGCGCCGTGCTTCGATCCCGCGGCCCTGGTGGCGGAGCAGCGCGTCATCGTCGTGTCCGTGACCTATCGCTTAGGTCTGTTCGGCTATCTCGGCGACGGAGCCGGCAAGCCTGCCAACCTCGGCCTGCTCGACCAGATGACGGCGTTTCGCTGGGTCAAGCGAAACATCGCCGCCTTTGGCGGCAACCCCTCAAATGTAACCGCATTCGGCCAGTCGGCGGGCGGAGACGCGATCGCTCACATCATGGCGACAGAGGCGGCTGGAAGTCTTTTCCGGCGGGCCATCATCCAGAGCCCTCCCCTGGGGATCGCCCGCGGCCGCAGACGTATGAACGCGGCGATGTCGCGCGCGGCCGCGTCGGTGACGGCCAATATGACGACTGCTGAGGTTCTGGCCCTGGAACCCGTGGTCGCAAGAGCCGGGGCGCGGTTCGGCCTTCGTGGAGCCATGCCCTTCGGCACGCAATACGGATATGCACCGCTTCCTGCTGAGGCTGAGATCGAAGCGGCATGGGACGCAGTCGCCCCGCGCATCGAGGTGCTGATCGGGCACACAGCCGAAGAAGCTCGGCTGTTTCTGCCGACGATCTCCTCACTCAAGCCGTGGCTCGGGCTTCCGATCATCGGCCCGCTCCTGCGGCGGCTCATCGTCGGTATCGTCACCGAGGCCGTCTATGCGCGCGCGATCCGCAGGTTCGCGAGGCGTCACGTGAAGGCGGGAGGGCGCGCCCACCTCTACACCATCACGTGGGCCGCGCCCGGGAACCCGTTCGGCTCCGCTCACGCGATCGAGCTCCCGGTCATTTTTGCAAACCGGCGTGCTTGGCAGAACGCAAGCTTTCTCGAGGGTGCGGCCTGGTCCGATCTCGATCGACACGGACGAGCGCTCCGAAAGGTTTGGGCCGATTTTGCTCGAGGGACAAACCTCTCGGAGCATGCCGACATCGCTGGAGTTCTGAGCTCCCGGCGGGTTGGTTGAGATTGATCATGAGCGAAGCCGCTCAGCCTGGGCGACGAAGCGCTACAAGACGCTGCCGGCGGCGGGTCTGCTGATTATGGGGCCGCTTTGGTGCTATTTCGAAACCAGCGATCCAAAGCCAAAGTCGGGATCCGTGAAGCGGTAGGAGATCTGGGCAAAGGCACCATAGCGCTGGGTGGCGAACTTGGCCGGCTCTGTCAGGTTGGGGAACCGGGTCGTGCCGTCCTGCCGGTCGACGGACATCCGCCAGTAGCGTGCGCCGACGCCAACGCTGATGGTCGGGGTCAGATCGTAGGTGACTGCGCCCTGTAGAAAGTAGCCATCGCCCGTACCCTGCTCGGTAAGCGGATTGATGTCCGGCCGCTGCCAATGGCGATCGTATCCGTTCAGTTCGACGAACGGGAGATAGGCTCCTTCGAGCGACAGCTTGAAGCGGTCGTAGCGCGCCTCGCCGACGAGCCCCAGGCGCAGCGCGTTCCAGTGGTTGTCCTGCGTCAGCGAGGCGACCGTATTCGGTATCGTCCCGACGCCGATGACGGGGTTCGAAGCAATTTGAAACCCGTTGGTCGCGTTGGCGCGCTCGGCATAGCGCTGATAGCCGACGAAGGCCCCGAGGCGGAAGGTGTCGTCGCGATACAGGCTGTAGCCCGCATCGATGACGGCATAATCGATGTCGCCGTCCTGGATTTTGGAACGGGTGTTCGAGTAGGCGTTGCCCCGGACCGGCGGGAAATCCTCGTCGTTGAGCCGACCACCCGAGGTCACGAAGCCCGAGCCGAGGAAGCCCTTGGCGAAAAGGCCGGTCGGATTGTGGTCGAGGCGAGCGAACGTCTCGCCGGAATGGGCGTCGAAATCACGATAGGTCAGACGCGAGATGATCGTCTCGTTGACCGGTCGGTAGAACGATTTCGCGAACTTGCCCGAGCTGTAGAAATAGCGCGTGCCGACCTCGAAGTCCCAGACCTGCGGGACCGGCGGAACGTAAGGCACAGGGTTCACCAGCGCCCGTGCAACGTCGGTAACGGGGCCGATGAACGGCAGACCGCCATCGTCGAAGCGGTAGTTGATGCCGACGCGCCCGAGCACCCCACTCGTCTCGACCCGGCTGCCGACGGTCAGACGGGGGAACAGGCCGGTGCTGTCGCGACCAGCAACGGTCCTGCCGCCGAGGTCGTAGTACAGAGCCTCGCCCTTGACCGACAGATGAGGCCCGATCGCGTACTCGACACCGCCGCCGAGGACGTAGCCGACGCGCAGATCACCCTTGCGGGCGTCAAACTCGGGACGATTGAACCGTGGGCTGGCCGGGTTCGGATCTGACGTGGTGTTCGTGTCGATCCGAACGTCGCCGAAGGCCACGCCACCGGTGCCGTAGAGGAAGACGCGGTCGAACGCATAGCCGACCTTGCCGCGTGCAGTGGCGAGCCAATCCAGACGCTGGCCGACGTGATAGATGCCGTTGGGAAAGACGACGCCGGGCTGCTCCGCTCGCGCGAAACGTCCCGTCTCGATGTCGTAAGTGCGTATCGGCGTAAACTGGTAGTCGGCTGCCACACCGACGACGACGCCCGAGCCCGGTGCGAATTGGTGGTCGTAGCCGATCTCGCTTCCCGCGATGAAATCGCTGGCGTCATGGGACGAGGGCGCGCGGATCGGGCAGTTCAGGCCATTGGCCTGCCCATTCGCGCCGACGCAGGTTGGCCGCGTCCGATTGTCGAGCATCCCGCTGCCTGCGAACAGGCCGCTATAGGCTCCAGTCCACGTAAACAGCGGAGCCGATACCGCTGTCTGCAACGCGGTGGCCGGCAGATCGGCCGCGTGGCAGGTCGTGGCCAAGCCAGCCGACAGCAAAGCGGCAACCGAAAATCGCATGACACGTTCGCCAGATCAGTAGGGTCTTATACGATGCCGATTATGAGCAAAGGCCTATCCCTCGCCTGTCGCCGATATGCAACGCGCTCGACCTCAAACAGATTTTATCGACCTTTCAGGCTAAGCGCAGAAATATCGCCTCGTCTTACAAGGGCTTACGCTGCGTTCACGAATTCGATACCGAGCCTGCCGTTGCTACAGTTTTAGCTTCATCCAAGGAGAGCAAATTTCGTCGGCAATCAACTTAGCAAACTGCATTTTTCATGCACCGCATTCCGGCGTTGATGGATACCGGATCGCGCGGTGGGGTCCTTCTCAGCCGAAAACATTGCCTAGAACTCTCGTCAGCTCTGAGGCAGCAACTCGCGCGTCGAGAATGCCGAAGCCTTTCCCGTCCTTATAGCAGTTGTCCCATTCCTGCCCCTCGCCGGAGCGACCGCCTCGACCCAAGACACCCCGGCGCGAACACTCTGTCCGACGCACCTAGCTCCGGCGATTTCAGGACCTTGTTCGAATGAAGCAAATCTAACCGGTTCGAAGCCAATTCTGCGGAAGTTTGATGTTGCCTCATGCAGCAGAAGCCATTTCGATATGAACGGCTACTGTTCTTAGATATGACTTTTGTCGTGGTCACCCATTGCCCTTGACGACATGGCCGTTTTATCTGGCAGTCTGAGCAAGAAGAAAATACGTGGACGATACTGATCGCCCCCCCAAAGCTAAATAGCTTCCGGTTCGAAGCTCCGCGAAGCCGCTCCACCACGGGCGGCTTTTTTCATGCGCCCATGTCTTTCATGCGCCCATGTCGGCGACCCCCGCAAAAGCGCCCGGCGATCCTCACCAATTTTGCGCCCCGAAATCCAAACGGCTATGATCAAAGAACGCCAAGTCACGGCAGCGCAGTGGGTGATTCGCTGGCATCGACCACCGACAGGTTCGGAATCGTACGCGCACTTAGGTGCGTAAAACACGTCGACTTGGTGGGCAGTCGCTGATCCGCGATGCTATGAAATCAATGACTTAGACCACGTTTCGCGCCAAACTGACGTGGCCTCGACAGCCGACGCAGCCACCGGCCGGTCGTCAGAGCGTGAAACGATGGCGCCGTCTGCCCGACGGTCTCACGGCGTCTCGTCGGTGCTCGCGCGCAGGAGTTGGCCCGCGACGTCGTTGACCGTCGGCGGCGACTCGCGGGTGAAGGGCAGCGGGCGGCAGACGGCCATGGCCGCGAGACCGAATCGCGCCGTCATCAGCCCGTTCAGGACCCCTTCGCCGAGCTTCGCCGAGATCCGCGCCGCCACGCCGAGGCCGAGCACCTGCTGGAGCACGCCCTCCCCCACCGCCATGCCGCCGGTGACGGTGAGGTGGGCGAAGGCGGCCCGCGCCAGCCGGAGGAAGCCGAGGAAGCCCGGCCTTCCGCCGTAGATCGAAGCGATCCTTCGCAGCAGGCGCACGGCGGCGAAGACCACGAAGGCGACGTCGACGATGGCCCGCGGCGAGAGTGCGGTGACCGCCGAGACCTGCTTGGCGGATTGCGCGATGGCGTTCTTCGCCCGCGCGTCGAGGGGCGCGAGCAGCTCGCGCTCGGCGATGCCGATGCGGTCGTCGACGTCGAGGATGGCGTCTCCGAGCGCATCGAGGCGGGCCCGGCCCTCGGCGAGCGCCGGGCGGTCGGCGTAGAAGGCGCGCAGATCCCTCACGACCCCTTGCGCCGCCGTGTGATCCCGCGTCGCCAGCGCCTCCATCGCCTTGGCGCGCAGCACCTCGATCTTGCGCTCGCGCCAGACGCCGGCGATCTCGCGGACGACGATGGCGGTGAGCGCGATCAGCGCCAGCGCCAGCAGGGCCAGCGCGACCCAACCGAGCCAGGGTGCAGCGGAGAACAGGTCGACGATCAGCCGCTCGATCGACAGGCCGATCGCGATCGAGACGAGGCCGCCGAGCGCCGCGAAGAACAGGCTCAACCAGGGCGCGCGGCGCTTCGGGGCGACCGGCACCACGACGCCGTCGGCGGCCTCGACGATCTCGAAGGGCTCTTCGACCAGCCGGATTTTTTCGCCCATCGCCGTTGGGGCGTCGGCAGTCTCGACAACGTCGGCGCTGGGGATGCGGAAGGCGCGGGGGCGTTGGCTCATGACAGGCGATCCCCGATGAGAAACTGCATGGCCCGGTCGAGCCGGATCATCGGCAGGTCGCCGGGCCGGCCGAGCGGGTCGGGCTTGATCACCGGCGGGCGGAAGCGCGGAAATCGCAGCGATCCCGGCGGCACGGCACCCTCGAGCACGGCCTCGGCGCTCGCCGGCAGCTCGCCGGGAAACACCGCCGCCTCGGTCGAACCATCGAAGATGTCGTCGCCGACCTGCTCGCCGGCCTCCGGCGTGCCGGAGACGGCGCGCAGCACGAGATCACCATCGTGCACCGTCGTCTCGCGCGTGGCCCGCACCGAGGCCAATGCCACGGTGCCCACCCGGGCGCCCGCAGCTTCGGTCCGTCGCATGGCACGGGCAACGAGCAGGCGCAGCAGTGCGTCGAGCCGGTCGTGGCTGGTCTGGTGGAGGTGGTCGGCCTTGGTGGCGGCGAACAGGATCTTGTCGGCCCGCGGCGCGAAAAAGTAGGAAAACAGCGTGTTGCGGCCGATGCGGAAGGACAGGAGCACGGCGTCGATCGCCTCCTCCAGCTCAGCGAGTGCGGCCGGCCCGGCATCGACGGCGGAGAGCACGTCGACCAGCACGATCTGCCGATCCACCCTTTGAAAATGGTCGCGAAAAAACGGCACCACGACCTTGGCCTTGTAGGCCTCGAAGCGCCGCTCCATCAGCGCGGCGAGGCTGTCGGGCCTGATGCTCTCGCCCAACCGGTCGAGCGGCGCGAAGGTCAGCATCGGCGAGCCGGCGAGGTCGCCCGGCATCAGGAAGCGCCCCGGCGGGGTCGTCGCCACGGCCTCGGGGCCGGCGCGCAGCGCTGCGAGATAGGCCTTGAAGGCATCCGCCGCGCGCTCGGCGACGATCTCGTCGAGCGGCCCGTCGGGATCGAGGCCCTTCAGCGTCTCCAACCACGGTGCGGCCATGGCAGCGCGGCCGGCCCTGCGGGTGCCGAGGATCGTGGCGCGCGACCAGCCGACATAGCTCTGCTCGATCAGCGCCAGATCGAGCAGCCACTCGCCGGGATAGTCGACCACGTCGAGATTGAGCGTGCCGGGGCCGCTGCGCCAGCCGCCTTTGCGCTCGTACTCGATGGCCAGACGGAACTGGCTGATCCGATCGGTGGAGCGCGGCCAGCGCCGCTCCCCCGTCAGCGCCGAAAAATGCTCCTCGAAGGGGAAGCGCGGCACGTCGTCGTCCGGCTGCGGCACGAGCCGGGCGCGGCGCAGGCGCCCTTCCTGCGCGGGCGTGAAGGCCGGCAGCCGGTGGCCCTCGACGAGGTGATGGATCAGCGCGGTGGTGAACACCGTCTTGCCCGAGCGGGCCAGCCCGGTGACGCCGAGCCGCAGCGTCGGCTGGATCAGGAGATCGCTGGAGGCTTCGGCAAAGGCCTTGATCGCGGAGCCGGCTTGCGCGGCGAAGTCGGACAGGGGCGGCAAGGCAGACTCGGGCGCGCGGGATCGATGGGATGGCGACGGTTGAGGTGGCGCGGGGGCGCGGGTCGCGCAAGGCTATGGCTCGGAACCATGCCGGTTTCCCGCGGCACCCGCGAGGCTCGGGATCAGGATTGGGGCAGAACTTTCTCGCACGCTCCGGCGCGTGGGCCGCGCCGACGATTGACGCGGCGCCGTCCGACCGCACAAGTCCCGAGACACCGCGAGCACCCCAAGGCAATCGATTGAACATTCTGCTGACCGTCGTCGCGATCATCTCGCTCATCGGAGGTCTCGTGGCCTCCTTCGTGATCCAGAGCGACATTCGCGTCGAGATCGTCGCGACCTGCTGGATCGGAGGATTTCTCCTGATGGGGATTGCGCATATCCTGATGCGGCTGCAGCGGATCGAGAGGCTGCTGACGGGTCGGCCGGCGGAAGACCCTGAAGGGGCGGATTAATGCCTTTCGCGCTCTTTTTTCCGCGACCCGTCCCGGTTCGCTTAACTGTCGATCAACTTGTCGCCATAGATGATTGGCGCAGGATACGTCCTGACCTACCTTCTCGCTCCGAAGCGATCCGTCGTCTCGTTGAGCGATCTCTTAAGGAGGCTCCTGATGCCTGACCGCAAGAAGGTTGATCGGCACGACGAATCCGCGCGCATCGAAGCTCCCCTCACGCCGGAAGAAGTCGTTGATGCCGTTAAGCAAAACCTCGAGCGAGCCGCAGACATCAGACGCGACGCCGACGAGCGAAGAAAACGGCTGCGAGGGGCTCTCCGCGGGCCCACCAAGCGGTTCGGTGTATGACTTCTTGTACCAGGATGTTCGCCGCGTCGGCTCATTTCTAGCACAGTTTGACGAGTACGGGGTCCGTCAGTCCGTGAAGGCGACTGAGAGCACCGGGCGCACACAGACGGTGAAAGGCACAGCTAGCGGCACGGTAGGTCTCCCGGCCGTACTGGGGGGATCTGCAACGGTTGACGCAACGACTGCGGACGAAACTAAAGATCTTGCTGAGCACACATTTGATCCACTCTGGGCAAATTCTCGACGCCTACTCGACTACCTCCACGAGCATGATCTCATCGAATATGATGCCTGGGAAGCGCGCCTGGGTCGTTTTGTAATTATTGAGGGCCCTATTTCCGTCATTGATGCAAATCTACTAACGCCAATCTTTTTAGATCCAGACTTATTTGACTCTCTACTAGCTCAAGCTTGCCGTGAGGCGAACACTGACCCTGCGTCGCCCGAAGGTCAAGAATTTCGTCGAGGAATGAATGTCGTATCGACAATTCCGAAAGCCATACATTTATATGTGTTCAAACCGCAGTCTTATACATGGGCTACTTTGACCGCCGAATCGCTTGTAACATCTGCTCACGACATAGCATTTAAGCATGGGGCCCTAATGCGCGGACACTGGAAGGTGCTCGGTATTTTAGACGCATGGCCAGACCACCGAAATGAGCCTTCTGATGATGACCCGGATCCGAAGACGCTCGACGAACTGGGGGCAAACATCCTGCCCGAAGGGCTTCTTAAAATAGCAGCCAACCTCACCAATATTGCTCGAAATGTTACCGGACGTCCAAGAGATTACTTCGGAGTAACGCCACTTTTGATTTTTCGGGAAGTATCTGGGGAGTAGTCCCACCGCCTACTTATTCTCTCCTGACTGCCTCTGCGCCGCCAAACCCTCCAAGTAAACCCAATCCCGGGCGCAGATCATTCGAGCGCGACAGGATCGACGATGTCGCAGCGAGGGGTGCCATTTCAGATCAAACCATCCCGGTTCTGTCACCTGCCAAGCCCCCGCTCAATTCGCCGCCGAAGCCGCCGCGCCCGTGAACCCGAGCCGCGCGATCGCCGCCGCGATCAGCGCCGGGCTTGCTCGCAGCGAGCCGAGCTCCACCGAGGACATCGCCAGCATCACCGGGGCGAGCCGGGCGGTGGGCGTGCCGTCGGCCGCGAACAGGCCGAGATCGTCCTCGGGCTTGAGCCCGACGCTGGTGGCGATCCGGTCGGCATAGGCCCGGATGCGGGTCTCGTCGGTGCTGCAGAACGGGGCCGGCACACGCAGATCGAGCAGGCTGCCGGCGGGCAGTCCCGCGGCGAGCGAGGGCAGGCTCGCGGATTCGGCCACCAGCCGGTCGGAGGCGAGGAGCGCCGACGGGTCGTCCGCGCCGCGCGTGGGCGGGCGCACCGGGCGCAG
>NZ_VRVE01000092.1:0-15892 GCF_008040035.1 Methylobacterium sp. WL9 | reverse complement strand
CACGACCCGCCACCCCGCCGCGGCGAACCCCAGGCTCCCAGCCCGGCCAACGCCGGACCCGGCCCCCGTGACGATCGCGATCCCGCCCATCCGGCCCATCCCCCTTCGAAAAACGCACTCGCCGCTGTCGCGTCCCACGCAGCCAGTTGCAAGCGCCCCGGCCGCCGTCTAGACACGCTCGGCCGAGCGCGATGGGGCGTCGCCAAGTGGTAAGGCACCGGTTTTTGGTACCGGCATTCGGAGGTTCGAATCCTCCCGCCCCAGCCAATTTCCTTTCGAAGGACAGGCACTTAGGACCCGTGACTGATCGGATGTAGCGTAACAGACGATGTTTTTATTGCCGCAAGAGTCAGCACAATCGGCGGCTTAGAGCCTGTTTAAGTTCCTCAGCCGGCCGTCTCCATCTGTCTCGTGTGCAAACACGAATTCCGCCTGGCGGGGCGGAGTGGAGAGCAGATGTGGACGGACCGACATCGGACGCGTCACGAGGCGCGTCCGAAAGACATGGTGCTGCAGGCAGGCTTGGACGAGGTGACCCGTTTCGTGGAGCGGGCCGATCCGCCAGGCAGTCCGGGACCAACGCTCGCGCGCCAAGTCCTGGCAGCGATTGCTTGGCACTTGCGGGTCGGCGGCGCGTGGCGGGCGCTGCCCGTGGGCTTTCCGCCCTGGCGTACGGTCTACGGCTGGTTCCGGCGCTGGATCGAGAAGGGCCTGTTCGAGACCCTGATGCGAGCTCTGACCCGCCGGCAGCGCCGGCGTTGCGGACGCCGGCCGGAGCCGCGGCTGGCGATCGTCGATACGCAAAGCATCAAGTGCATCGGCGTGCGCGGGCCGCGCGGCTATGACGGAGCCAAGAAGCTGGTCGGGCGCAAGCGTGTCGCATTGGTCGACGCCGAAGGGCACGTGCTGGCGCTCGCGGTCGTGCCGGCGAACGTGCAGTATCGCGATACGCTACCGGCCCTCGATGACGGCAAGGAGACGTGGCCCAGCCTGCGACTGGCCATATTCGACGGTGCCTTCACGGCCGAACGCTGCCAGGAATGGTGCGTCGTCCATGACATGCGCCACCGCGTCGTCGAGAAGTTGCCGGACCAGAAGGGCTTCGTCGTCTTGGAGCGGCGCTGGATCGTCGAGCGCACCTTCGGGTGGCTCAGTCACTGGGGCGGCCTACACCGCGAGCGCGACGGTCGCCTCGACGTCGCAACGGGTCGCCTCGCCTGCGTTGCCAGCCTCATGGCCGCCAACGCCCTCAACAACCCAGCCTGAAAAGAACCGCATCAAACAGGCTCTGAGCCGTAAATTGGACTGATATTATTGTTGGTAGATGACGAATCTCAGTGAGCTACGACTAATCCGATACGCCCGTCGCATGCTTCGACCGCCTAATGGTCGAGGCAGAACGCGATCCCAAATGGAAGTCCCGCGATAGTCTGATTAGGTCGTGGCAGCCAGGGTCGAAGCGGGGCGCCCGGCATCATCCGGCGGTACCGGTGATCGTGGTTGTGCTGCTAATCGCCGCGCGGTGGATGGGGCCTATCAGATAGGAGACTGGAAGGCTCGACGAACAGAATCTCATCGGCCTGTGCTGCGTTTATTTGCAGCTTTCGCTATTATCGGTTCGATGGCAATGGACGCCGTCAAAAATCGTCGAGCGGCCGGGGCGATAGCTTTCAACAACGACCGGGGCTAAAGAAAATGAGATGATCTTGCTTAAGGTCCACCTGCTGTCGTGCATTGCGATCGTGCTGGTTCGCGCCGGCGTATCCCTCGCCACTTCCGCCACCTGCGCCGCACTAACGACCGCGACGGCAGCGAGACTCTGCTAGAAGCGATTGGCATAATGCGCGATTCTCAATTGCGGATGTGCAATGATTTGTCGTTTGATCTAGCGTCCAAATTTTAGGGGAGTAGGGATAATAGCCTACCAAAGAACATGTAAGCAGTCAGCTATTGTAGAGTTTGTCTTTCACAAATCGATTGTATTTTATTCTAGAAGCTACAGGGAGCGCACCATATGTCAAGTTGTCCTTTTATATTTGCTTACGCCGCCACTGAAAAATCTTTGTCTAGACTAGAAAATTCAGTAAGACAACAGCTAGAAATTGAAATTAATATTTCAGAGCTATCATGGTTGGTGACAGATTGTAAAGCTGAAAACTTACCTTGTATTATCACCGACTATTTTTGTCATCGAATATTAACACTTGATGCTTTTGTCCTAGATGAGCATGGGTTTATGGCGTTTTGCTTGGCCCGGCTGAGAAATGCATCAATTCAAATTGCAGAAGAGCATGATGCAACTTGGCTAGTTTTCTGCGATGCTGACACTGTTATTGCAAGGGTCGCTTCGCCGGACAACAGCATCGAATTCGCTAATCCTTCTGTTTACTGGCAGAAGTCGTCTGAAGAGACGGTTCTACAGTCACTCAAATATATTAATGAGAACGGATATTTGGCATTTTCCGAAGGTAATTCTTGGTTTATGTTGAACAAAAATATTTATAGAAGGCATACATTTAACGAAAATATGGTAGGTTATGGGTGGGAGGATTTAGAGTTTGTTGCAAGATTAAAGAGTGAAAATATTGTTAATCACAGAAGCGAAATGCAAATTATCCATATTTATCATACTGATGAAGATCGCGCTGTGAATTGGTGGCAATTTGAGCGTAACCGAATGATTTTTGAATGTACAAATTTTTCATTGTCCCAAGGTCTTGAGATGAATTGGCAAAATATTGAAGTATTAGGAACGGATCACCCTCACTGGAAGGCTTATTTGTTTTTCAATCACAAAACCAAAACTGTGGTACATCCCTTAAATAAAAGCTTTGGAAAATACTCACTAGACGGTTCCAGCATTATCATTAGTTGGGCCGACTGGGCGCCGGAACGTTTTGAAAGGATAGGCAATGGACTGAGCTACGCCGGTACAGTTGGTTTGACTACTGAAAGATAACAAATTATAGGTTAAATTGGTAGTAGCTAGTTTAAAATGCAATCTTATGATTACATATTTCCGCCTCAGCCTTTTGCGCCCTGACCGTCTTTGCTTAATAATTGCAATCTAGATGTTTGATCTCAGGGTTTGATGGGGCACTCTTCACGCCGGAGTGGAGGGACGCGCTATGGGCCAAGTTCTTCACGGCAGCGCCACAACGACGGAGGCGGTCCGTCGATCGATCCAACATAGTCAAGCGAGCCTGAGGGCGCTCTCGAAGCGCTACGGGATCAACCCGAAGACGGTTGCCAAGTGGAAGAAGCGAACCTCGGTCGCCGACCAGCGCACGGGGCCGAAGGATCCGCATTCGACGGTGCTGTCACTCGAGGACGAGGCGGTCGTCGTCGCCTTCCGGCGTCACACGCTCCTACCGCTCGACGACTGTCTCTACGCGCTCCAGGCCACGATCCCGCACCTGACCCGCTCGTCGCTGCATCGCTGCCTGCAGCGGCACGGGATCAGCCGATTGCCGGAGGTCGACGGCGACAAGCCCAAGCGGTCGCGCTTCAAGGCCTATCCGCTCGGCTACTTTCACATCGATCTGGCTGAGGTTCACACCGCCGAAGGCCGGCTCTACCTGCTCGTCGCCATCGATCGCACAACCAAGTTCGCCTTCGTCGAGTTGCACGAGAAGGCGACACGGCGAGTTGCCGGTGACTTCCTCCGGCATCTCATCGAGGCGGTGCCCTACAAGGTGCACACGGTGCTCACCGACAATGGCACCCACTTCACGACACCCGGCAACGTTGCCTCGGCCGCCTCCATCATCAAGGAGGCGATTGCCGCCGGAGAGACCTTCCGCGCCCACAGCTTCGAGTTCGCCTGTGCCCGCAACGATATCGACCATCGCCTGACCAAGCCGCGGCACCCCTGGACCAACGGTCAAGTCGAGCGAATGAACCGCACGATCAAGGACGCGACGGTCAAGCGCTACCACTATGACAGCCACGAGCAGCTTCGTGCTCACTTGGCCGACTTCGTCAGCGCCTACAACTTTGGCCGGCGTCTGAAGACCCTGAGGGGTCTCACGCCCTACGAGGCCATCTGCAAAGCATGGTCCGTCGAGCCCAGTCGCTTCAGGTCAAACCCGCTCCACCAAATCCCGGGACCAAACACTCTAGTGAAGCCGGCACAATAAAATCGGACATCATGAATATCGAGGAGGCACCCGACTGTGAGTACGGCATCAAGCGCTATAGGGAGCGAAGGCTGCGATCTGCTGGAGTTGTGATTCAAAGAGCATACAAAATAGGCCGTTTATTCAAAAATAAAGGCGTCTAATCTTGAGGACGACAAGAAAGTATATTTTTTCCGTTGCCCCTGCCAAAGTCTAAGATTCAGTAATCGAATGTAGCACCTTGCGGCCTTGAGTCCCGCTGACCGTGACCAAGCAAGCTAATTCGCAATCAGCGCAAGTTTTTTAGACATCCTGAGCCTTGATGGAGGGTGGATGCCATGCCTTTGCAAACGCTTCACGAACGAACAGGTCGCCTTTGCCCTGCGGCAGGCGGAGAACGGTGTATCGGTGGACGAGGTCTGCCGGAAGATGGGCGTGTTCGAGCCCGCTTTTTAGCGCTTAAAGAAGCGGTTCGTCGGCATGGGCGTGCCGAAGATCCGGCGGCTGAAGCAGCTGGAGGATGAAAACGGCCAGCTCAAATGACTGATCGCTGACCTGACGCTGGACCGCTCCATGCTGCAGGATGTCATGAAGCGAAAGTGGTGAGGCCCGCCGTTCGCCGCGACGTCGCGGGCCACTTGCACATGGGCTGCGACATCGGCGAGCGTCGGGCCTGTCAGGCCACCGGGTCTGGCCGTTCGTCTCAGCGCTACCGCAAGCGCTCCGACCCGCAAGTGGTGCTGCGCATGTGACTGAAGGAGCTGGCCGCCGTGCGGGTGCGCTACAACTACCGGCGGCTACACATCCTCTTGCGACAGGAGGGCCAAGTCGTGCACCATAAGCGAGCCTACCGGATCTACCGTGACGAGGGGCTATCGATCCAGTCCAAGCTGCCTGAGCGCAAGCGGGCTTGACGGTATCGCCATGGGCGCTTGGCGATCGGTGGACCCAATGAGGTCTGGGCGATGGACTTCGTATCCGACCGCGTCTACGACGCGCTTCCATTCCGGATTCTGACCGTCGTCGATTGTCATACACAAGAGGCGCTCACGCTCATACCGAGAGCCAATTTCTACGCCTACCAGGTCATCAATGTTCTTAATACCTTGCTCAGCCTGCGGGGGCGGCCCAAGAGACTGCGGGTAAATAACGGACCTGAGTTCGCCAGCCGCATGCTCGACCCGCGGGCCTACCTGAACGGGGTCGAGATCGACTTCTCCCGACCGGGCAAGCCGACCAACAGCGCCTACATCAAGTCGCTTCACGGCCGCCTGCGAGCGAATCGGCTATATGCCTCGTGGTTCCTTTGCCTGGCCGATGCCCGAGAGCGTATCGAGAAATAGCGGCGCCACTACAACGAAGATCAACCCTACACGGTCTTGAGCTGATTGCCGCCCTGAGACTTAGCTAACCAAGCTTTAATGGCACAAAAATATGAATAGATCGTGGACCACAAATGGGGTCAGCTCCAGGCCTACGATGCCCAAACTTCGTACCTGGGCCAACGAATGGGGGCAAGCCAATCGTTGTGCGCCCGTGCGGCTTGGCGTGGTAATCGTCGTGCGCAGCCCAGAAGCCGGACACACGGTGGAGCATGACGAGTAGAATCCCTGTGGGACGATGTGACCGCGCTCCAGAAGGACGGCTCGGATCTGGTTCATCAAGGGCGGTGCGTTCGCCGACGAGTTGGTCCCGCACCCTGTGCAGGGTCTGCATGTCGAGCTGCGCTTCCGACTTCAGTGCGACGAACTGCATGGTCGGACGAGTCGCGGCTTCTGCGTCGCGGTCGTCGTTCTTCTCTGCCTTGACGTAGGGCCGCATATATTCCGGCGACATCAACCGGATGGTGTGGCCTTGAGCGGCTAACGCCTGGCCCATGTGATGCGCGCCACAGCACGCCTCCATGGCGATGCTGCAGGCCGGAAGCGTCGCGCCAAAGATCATCACCGTCTCGCGCCGCATCCGGCGTCGCAGGACGACCCGACCGGTCGCATCCTGCCCGACAAGGCTGCAGCTGTTCTAGCCCAGATCGATCCCGAGTATCGCAATGGCCATCGGTCCGCTCCATCCCTGGTGTAAGCCACACCGCAAACCTAGCAGTGAAGCCCGGTGAGGGGCGGGCCATCCATAAAGGGGGTCTAGAGATCAGGCCATCGGCCGCTCGCGTGGCGGCCTGACCACCAAGATCCACATGATGTGGGAGCATTTCGCAGAGGCGGCTGAGTGTCTCTCGCTGCTCCAGCCAAATCTGTTAGACATCGAGGGCTAGCGGCAGATCCCCAGAAGGCGGCAAACATATGAACCGAGTTTTTGGCCCTTTCGACGAGGCTGCCGATATCAAAGGCGCGGACATCATCAGCCGGCACGTAGGCGCAGGACTGGAGCCCGGTCCCTCCGTAACGGGCTATTATTCGACCTGTATCTTCGCCGAAGACAGCCAGGGCGTCGTTGCGACTTGTTTGATTACTGAATTACGTGGGAATCGGTATGCGCTTTCCATTTCTGGAGCTGTGTTATCACCGGCTGGGCTGAACGACAGCTTTGTCACGATCACGCAAAAGTCTGACGGAGCGGTCCTGCATCGCCAAAGTCTGCTCGGCGCCTACCGGGCCGACCGCGGCGGGTGCTTCTCGCTCGTTTTCGGGGTCATCGACCGCGAGCAGCCGATCGAAATTTCGATTAGCGCCGTCCCGGAGACGCGGTTTCGGATCGACGCGCTACGGTTGGTCGAAACGGACTACCTGTTCGACTTTGCCCTCGTGAACAAGAGCTACCGCAAGGACCTGCCTTGGACCGTCGCCCTCTACCGGTCCTGGTGCCGGTTCTCTCAAGCGGAGTGCCCGTACTACGTCGTCGTGCCAGCGCACGACCTATTGATGTTCCTCGACACCTTCCGCGCCGAACTCGATGCGCGACGTATCGATCGCATGCCTAGCCTCGTCTCGGAGGAATGGGTGTTCAAGGTCGGCGGGATTACCATCCCGCCCAATTACACCGGCTGGCACACCCAGCAGATCGTCAAGCTTGGCTTCTCGAAAACACGTATCGCACGTCAATATCTGACGATCGACAGCACTATGGTTTTCACGAAGCCGTTCGAATACCGCCGCCTGCTCAAGGGCGACGTCATCTACACGGCCGCTAATCTGACGAACAAAAGCGATTTTTTCGAATATTTCCGATGCGTAGACGAGAAAGGATGGCTGAACGGCAGCCTCGTTAATATCTCGGAATCGTTCGACGCCATGTGTGAGTTTATGGGCAACACTACAAACGAAACCAACGCCTACATCTCCTGTACGGGCATGTTTAATTCCGATCTTGCCCTGGAACTTGAGGCCTACGCATGCGCCAAGGGCATCAACGGCTTCACCGGTCTGATCAATATCGCACCGTACGAGTTTGCTTGGTATGGGGAGTTTGTCTTCTCCCAGCGGCGGTCCCGGTTTGTGCCGCACGATCCCCATCTGATGACGCTAGTGCATGCTGAGGAGCATGCGACGGCGTTGCGCGAGGGTGCCCTGCAGAGCGAGGATCGCCACATGGGGATCATGTTTCAGCCGCCGGCTTCGGAGCTATGCGACCCCGAAGCGGTCTACGCCATGGTGGCAGACGGCAGGATCCGTTGAGCAGCGTTGTGAACCATATTTCACGCGTGCGAGCCGGAGCGACCACCGGTTTCGCGACCATGGTGGTCGCTGGAAGGCGACCAAAATAGGGGCTGGCCACCCCGGGGATGGTTGATTACGGTTATGCGATTAGCAGAAGATTGCGAGGATGCTCATGTTGCCTTGGCTTCGTCGCAGCGCGACGCATGAAACGCAGGATGCCGCGATTTTGGCGCCTAAAGACGTCTACATGAGCTCAGCGATACCGGTAGCGTCGGATTACGACGATGAAAGATTCTGGGCTTTCTGCCAGCAAACAGGTATGGGCCATGGCCACCATCGGAAGCTGTGGGAGTTTGTATTCATTTTCGAAAAGCTGAAGCAGGCCGGAATGCTTCAGGCGGGAAAGCGAGGATTGGTCTTTGCCTGCGGTTCGGAGCCGTTGCCCTCGCTTTTTGCGTCACTCGGCTGCGAGATCGTGGCGACCGACGGGCCGCCGGAAATCACTGATGGGAACTGGTATATAAAAGGCGAGCACGCCGATGGTCTGGATAGTCTTTACAGACCGGAGATTCTTTCTCGTGAAGCTTTCGATCGGAACGTGCGGTTTGAATACGCTGATATGAATGATATTCCGGATCATCTGACAGATTTCGATTTCTGCTGGTCGGCCTGCAGTCTCGAGCATTTGGGTAGCTTACGAAAAGGCATGGATTTCGTTGTCAACAGTATCGAAAGAACTTTAAAGCTCGGCGGTCTAGCGGTCCATACGACCGAATACAACTTTTCATCGGACGAAAAAACGATGGAGCAGCCAGGGTGTTCCATATATCGCCAGCGTGATATGATCGCTTTACGAGCAGAAATTATGGCGCGGGGTCATCGTTGTGACCCAATCCTATGCAAAGAGGGTAAGGCTCCGGAGGATATTTTTGTCGATCTTCCACCCTATGGTAACGGTCCTCATCTTAAAATGGAACTCGATAATTATGTAGTAACTTCTATCGGTTTTTCAGCTTATAAGAGCCTCAAGATCAGCGGCAGTCTATAATTTGCGTGGAGTGGATTTGATAAATCGATATAATTGTTATACGTGATATAAGCGGCATTGTTGCGGTTGTTTGATCTATATCATCGGAGCAAGACAGTGACCGGCGAGATCTCGCACGATTTTGGCAAGGTTCAGTGTTAAAGCGTGCAAAAT
Source organism: Methylobacterium sp. WL9 (assembly GCF_008040035.1). NCBI lineage: Bacteria > Pseudomonadati > Pseudomonadota > Alphaproteobacteria > Hyphomicrobiales > Methylobacteriaceae > Methylobacterium > Methylobacterium sp. WL9. The sequence continues at coordinate 6,962 of NZ_VRVE01000092.1, read as the reverse complement.
GCGATGCGGTATTAAGAGTTGCCGGTGTCTTAAAAAATGTTAAGATCTAGAACCCTAAATTTGGCTTGTCTGGTAGCGGTCTGACATATAAGAAGTTTTCGAGGATTTCATCGCACCTGCCGAGCTACACGCGGGGCGGGGAGCGAGTGGACGATCGGCGTGTGATCAGCGTGATCCTGCACGTTTTTTAAGTCTGGTGGCCGGTGGGCTGATGCACCGCTGGAGATCTCTTGGCCAGACATGAAGCTTTAGAATAGCTTCGCGCGCTGGTCGGCCAAGGTATCTGGATCAGACTGTTCGAGAACTCGCAGAGGCTTTTGGTTCGCCGGCGCAGGTGGTGATCAATTACTCGGCCGTGAAGGGGCATCGCTGTGTATCTAGTTGTTTGGTCCCGGCATTCATGACACTGGGCAGACTCTGAGTGTCTGTCCGGCGTCATATTAGATGATGCGAGCGGTTTGTGATTGAAGGCAGCCGATATTGGGAGGCTGCCGATGTGGACGAGCGAGAACCGGGCCCGGTACGATCGGAGCAACTTGCGCTATCCGAGCGATCTGACGGATGCGGAATGGGCGCTGATCGCCCCGCTGATCCCGCCGGCCAAGCGCGGTGGCGGCAAGCGCAGCGTCGATCTCCGCGCAGTCGTGAACGGTCTGATGTACGTGCTGAGCACAGGCTGCCAGTGGCGGGCGATCCCGAAGGACCTGACGGTGCACGATTACCTCGACCTGTGGGACTACGACGGGACGCTCGCGCGGATCCATCATACGCTCTACTTCGCCTGCCGGGAGCAGGCCGGGCGCGAGGCCAGCCCAAAGGCGGGGATCATCGATAGTCAGAGCGTCAAGGGCGCCGAAAAACGTATGGCCCGCCCCGTCCGCAAGTGGCTTTGGATCCGCTGGTCTGAGCAGTCTGCATAACCGTATCCGGCCTTCCGGCGATGCCGTTGGCCGAGATGGAGATCCGCGCGTCCTGGTCCTCATAAAGGGGTCGGCGTCGAGCGCCATTTTCCGCCGGAGGCTTTCAGAATACCGATCGACTGTCAGGCCATCTTCCTCTCACCGCTCGCAGACATCGGAAGGCCGACGAAGGCTTCGCCGACCAAGCTCGGTTCAGGCAGCCACCGCCGCCGGCTCATAGACGCGTTCGTGGCGCAGCAGCGCCAAGACGGTCCGGGCCATTTTAGCCGCCAGCGCAACGACGGCGCCGTTGGCGTGCGCCCGCGCCAGCAGGCCCCGGAGCAATTGGCCGATCCGCGTATCGCTTTTGCGAAGGGTCGGCATCGCGGCCCGTGCACCCTGGATCAGCATCTTGCGCAGGTACTTGCTGCCGCGCTTGGTGATGCCGACAAGTTTGGGCCGTCCGCCGGTCGTGACCTGCCGCGGCACGAGGCCGAGCCAGGCCGCCAGATCACGCCCGCGGGCGAAGGTGGCCACGTCACCGATAGCCGCGACCAGCGCCGTCGCGTTGAGTGCGCCGATGCCCGGGATGGTGGTGAGCCGGCGAGCGCTCTCATCGGTCCGAGCCTGTTCGGTGAACTCTGCGTCGAGTGCTGCAATGCGCCCGTCGAGGGACTGCCAGCGTTCACGCACGTCCGCCACCAGACTACGCATCCGTGGCGTGAGGTCTGAGACCGCCTCGGTATCGAGCAGACTTTCCAAGCTGGCTGCGAGCTTGGCGCGACCCTGCGGGACGATGTGACCGCGCTCCAGAACGACGGCTCGGATCTGGTTCATCAGGGCGGTGCGCTCGCTAACGATCTGGTCGCGCACCCGGTGCAGGGTCTGCATGTCGAGCTGCGCTTCCGACTTTAGCGCGACCAACCGCATGGTCGGACGAGTCGCAGCCTCTGCGATCGCCTCGGCGTCGCGGTCGTCGTTCTTCTGTGCCTTGACGTAGGGCCGCACGTATTCCGGCGACATCAACCGGATGGTGTGGCCTTGAGCGGCTAGCGCCCGGCCCATGTGATGCGCGCCACAGCACGCCTCCATGGCGATGCTGCAGGCCGGAAGCGTCGCGCCAAAGGTCATCACCGTCTCGCGCCGCATCCGGCGTCGCAGGACGACCCGACCGGTCGCATCCTGCCCGACGAGGCTGCAGCTGTTCTTGCCCAGATCGATCCCGAGTATCGCAATGGCCATCGGTCCGCTCCATCCCTGGTGTGAGCCACACTGCAAACCTAGCAGTGAAGCCCGGTGAGGGGCGGGCCATCCATAAGGGGGGGGCTCGATCGACCCGCAGGGCTACGATGCGGGCAGTACGCGTCCGGTGATGGCCGCGGTCGACGGCATCGCGCACTCGGCTGAAGCCTGACCTTAATGCTGGCGTTAAGGTCAGCGGGTCGGGGCGATGCGGGTCGAGGTGCTTGAGGGGGCCGAACGACGGCGGCGCTGGTCGTTCGAGGACAAGGTGCGGATCGTCGAAGCCTCGTACGAGGCCGGGGTGTCGGTGTGTTCGGTGGCGCGCCGGCACGGGATTGCCCAGGGCCTGCTGTTCACGTGGCGACGCCAGGCTCGGAAAGGCCGTTTGGGCGGGGACGAGCAGGCCCCGGTCTTCGTGCCCGTCGCGATCACCCGGGAGCCTTCGCCGGCGGTTCCAGTTCTGCGGTCGGATGATCTTGATGCTGCGGCCCAGCCCCGTCGAGCGCGGCGCAAGACCGGGATCATGGAGATCGATCTCGGCGGTGGTCGGCGTCTCAAGGTCGACCGGGATGTCGATACCGCGGCGCTACGTCGGGTGCTCGATGCCCTGGAGGGCCGATGATCCCGCTGCCGGCCAACGTGCGGGTCTGGCTGGCGACCGGCCACACCGACATGCGCAAGGGCTTTTCCAGCTTGGGGATGATCGTCCAGGAGACGCTGAAGCGCGATCCCCACTCCGGGCACCTGTTCGTGTTCCGTGGCCGGCGCGGCGACCTGATCAAGGTGATCTGGCACGATGGCCAGGGCGCGTGCCTGTACACCAAGCGGCTCGACCGCAGCCCATTCCTGTGGCCGTCGGTGGCGGACGGAGCCGTGACGATCTCGACGGCACAGCTCGGCTACCTACTCTCGGGCATCGATTGGCGAATGCCGCAGGAGAGCTGGCGTCCGAGCGCCGTCGGCTGAGGATAACGCGTTACAAAGGCTGAGCAATATGCTCTTCTCAGGGTGTGTCGAACGCGCCTGAGCCCCCGCCGCTTCCCACCGATCTCGCCGCCGCCCACGCCATGATCCTGGCCGAGCGGGCGGCGCGGCTCGTGTCCGAGATTGCGGTCGAACGGCTCAAGCTGAAGGTCGCCCGGCTGCGACGGGAGCGCTTCGGGGCCTCCTCGGAACGCAGCGCCCGGATCGACCAGCTCGAACTCGCCCTGGAGGATCTGGAGGAGACGCTGGCCGAGACGGAGGCGCAGGCGGCTGCCGAGCCCGATGGGCTCCCCAGTGCAGCTTCCTCGCGGCGCAAGCCCGCTCGTCGGCCTCTCCCCGAGCACCTGCCGCGCGAGCGCGTCGTCCATCCCGGCCCGACGACCTGCGCCTGTTGCGGCGGGACGCGCCTACGCCGCCTCGGCGAGGACGTCACTGAGACGCTGGAGCGGATCCCGGCACGCTGGGTCGTGATCCAGCACGTGCGCGAGCGCTTCTCCTGCAGCGACTGCGAGACCATCGCGCAGACCCCGGCCCCCTTCCATCCGATTCCGCGGGGTCGGAACGGGCCGAACCTCCTGGCCGAGGTGGTGATGGCCAAGTTCGGCCTGCACCTGCCGCTGCATCGTCAGAGCCAGCGCTTCGCCCATGAAGGCGTGCCGATCGACGTCTCGACCCTGGCCGGCTGGGTCGGGGCCGTCACCACCGCCCTGTCGCCCCTGGTCTCCCGGATCGAGGCCCATGTCCGGGGAGCCGACCGCCTCCATCTCGACGATACGCCGGTGCCGGTCCTGGCCAAGGGGAAGACCCGCACCGGCCGGCTCTGGACGGTGGTGCGCGACGACCGCCCCTTCGGTGGCCCCGAGCCGCCGGCCGCGGCCTACTTCTATTCCCCCGACCGCTCCGGCGCGCATGCCGAGACCTGGCTCGGCGACTTCCACGGCATCGTGCAGGCGGACGCCTTCTCCGGGTTCGGCCGGCTGTACGAATCTGGCCGCAAACCGGTTCCGATCCGCGAGGCGGCCTGCTGGGCCCATGCCCGACGCAAGTTCTTCGAGTTGGCCGAACTGAGACAAGCTCCGATCGCCATTGAGGCGGTGACGCGGATCGATGCGATCTTCGCCGTCGAGCGCGCCGCCAACGGTCTTGCTCCCGATGAACGCTGCGCGCACCGAAGCATTCGCTCGGCCGCCCTCGTCGCCGACCTGGAGGCGTGGCTGCGGGAGAACCGCGCCAAGCTCTCGGCCAAGACTCCCACAGCAGCGGCAATCGACTACCTACTCAAGCGCTGGACCGCCTTCACCCGGTTCCTCGACGACGGACGCATCTGCCTCTCGAACAATGCCGCTGAACGCTCCATCCGCCCCATCGCGGTGGGCCGCCGCAACTGGACCTTCGCCGGATCGGATGCGGGCGGTCATCGCACCGCTGCCCTCTACACGCTGATCGAGACCGCCAAGCTCAATCGCATCGACCCGCAGGCCTGGCTCGCCGACCTGCTCGCGCGGCTACCCGACCATCCCGCCCGACGCATCGACGATCTGCTGCCGTGGAACTGGACCGAGCCTCAGCCCCGGCAGATCGCCGCCTGACACACGTCGGAACCACGACCGCGGCCTTCACCGCAGGCGTACTGCGGGCAAGAAGATCCGCGGAAAGAAGAGGCACGTCCTCGTCGACACGCAGGGTCTCCTGATGCACGCCCTGGTACACCCGGCCGACATCCAGGACCGCGATGGCGGTGTGCTGGTGATGGCCACGCTGTTCGGCCTCTACCCGTTCCTGCTCAAGCTCTACGCCGACGGCGGCTATCAGGGGCCGGTCTTTCAAACTGGCCTGCGCCGAGTCTGCCGCCAGATCTCGGTCGAGATCGTTAAGCGTTCCGATCAGGCCAAGGGCTTTGCCGTGCTGCCCAAGCGCTGGATCGTGGAGCGCACCATCGGATGGCTCAACCGCTGCCGCCGTCTCGCGAAGGATTGGGAATGCAGAACCCGCAAGGCGCGCGCATTCCTCCTCTTGGCCTCAATCCGCCTCATGACGCGAAAGCTCTGCCAGAAAACGATATGATGTCGGACTTACTCTGAGAATATGCGCGGTTGAAGCGCACGGGCGCCATTTTTCAGTCTATCAATGTGCCGTGATACAGTGTTTAAGCTTTCAAATGGCTACGCGTTCACTCGGGATAAAAACGAGATCAATCAGGATAACTTCTAGCGTTTCGCGTGCCCACCGCTGCTTTTGTAGCGCAGCTTCAATATTTGACAAATGCTCCAGATCTCCCGAAGGCATTATGTAGTAGCAGATGTAGCTGCGCTCAAAGAAAAACTGTAGATACTCTTCAGCCCTGTCGCTACCATACAGCATCTGCATGTGGTGCGGACAGAACTCGCTTGCAACGACAGGACGGGCTTCAAGGATGCGGGTCATGCCCCGCACGGCTGAAATCTCGGCGCCTTCGATATCAATTTTGATGAAATCGACGCGATCTTGAATGACGTCATCGAGGCGGACGCAGACGGCTAGCGTGTTGCTAGATTCGCCCTGAGATGAGAAGGCGGCGTTTGTCCGCTCTTTGGTGGCAACGGTCAGAATACCTGGGGTGTCTCCGGCGGCCACAGGGAGAAGGAATACACGGGTGTCGCCACTCTTCAAAATGGACGTGCGAATGGCTGTCGCATTGTCGATGTCCGCTTCGACCGCGTAAACTTTCCCGGTGTCACCCACGATCTGCCGCAGCGCGAAGGTGTGGAACCCGACATTAGCCCCGATATCTACGACCACGTCGCCGGTTTTCACGAACTTATGAAACACCGCGTTGACATGATATTCGGGGATTAGACCATCAAGCAAAATACTTTCACAGAAATGACCTTCTGGAACAAACAGCCGCGCCCCGCAAAAAGAAACTAAGGTTCCATTGAGCATTTGTTTCTCCGTCCCACCTAGTATAGTGCTCAGATTAATATATTTGATGTTCTGCGTGAATAAAATTTTCTAAGCTGTTATAGATTGACTACTATCACGATATACATGCATATACGTAGTACCATATTTCGATCGATCGGTAATAACAAGATAGACAAAAATTGTGTCTTCGCGAAGCATCAAATATCTCACACTGGATGTTAAGCGTTTGTATGGTAATCCGAATAGGATGATGTTTGTTGCTTGGGGCGTTATCTGCCGGCGATATTAGGATAAGCCTCACGACTTCTTTTCAAGCAGCAACCTGCATGCGGCACGCTTGGGCCTCCAGATTGTACGGCTTAACCGCCGCAGAGTCGTCAATACGATCGGTCATTCCGGCCGCCTCACTCAATTGCCTTCCCTTGAACACCAAGTGCGCATACCGTCAAGTTCACGTCGTCCTGAAGGACCGAGCTGATCCAGGCGTTGAAGACCCGAACGTTCGAAGGCACATCATATAATTCACCGGGTCGTTCACCGTATCTGCCCGCGCCGGCGATGCAATTGTGTACGGTGCCTTCGCGCGCGGGCCGACGCAGAGCTTGGTGAGGGGCGACGTCGCTTGGTCGTGCCGCCAAACGGGCACTGCCGCTCGTACGAGCTTGAGCTAATGTATGTTGTGCCGTTCGTGCCATTGGCCGTGTGCCGTAATGATGTGGGACGGTTTGCAAATTTCTGGCAGAGATCGTCGTCGTGTTAGATGTTTGGTCCCGGCATTTGGTGGAGCGGGTTTGACGTGAAGCGGTTTGGCTCGGCGGACCATGCCCTGCAGATGGCCTCGTAGGGTGTGAGGCCACGCAGGGTCTTGAGGCGGCGCGCGAAGTTGTAAGCGCTGACGAAGTCGGCCAAGTGAGCGCGGAGCTGTGCATGGCT
>NZ_VRVE01000091.1:0-15999 GCF_008040035.1 Methylobacterium sp. WL9 | reverse complement strand
GAGCGCGCGGCGGCGCCGGCGAGGAGGGTTCTGCGGGCGGTGCCCGTGGTGGCGCGGCGGGTCGCGAGGACGGCAAGGCCGGTGCAGCCGGCGAGAAGAGCGGCAAGCCGGGTGCAACCGGTGAGAAGGGTGCAGCGGGCGAGCGCGACGGTAAAACCGATCGCGGCGATCGCGACGGCAAGGGCGACAGGGACGGCAAGGCCGACCGTGGTGATCGTGACGGCAAGGCCGATCGCGGCGACCGGGATGGTAAGACGGATCGTGGTGATCGCGAAGGACGCGGCGGAGCCGGAGAGCGCGCTGGTCGTGGCCAGGCCGCAGGCGCCTCGCGCAGCCTGAGCACGACCCAGCGCACCGAGTTCCGCTCGACCCTTGCCCGCGGAGGCGTCCGCCCGCTGACCAACGTGAACTTCAACGTCAGCGTCGGCACGGCCATCCCGCGCTCGGTTCGGCTCAACCCGCTGCCGGCGGCGATCCTGACCCTGGTGCCGGCCTATCGCGGCTACGACTACGTGCTCGTCGGCGACGACATCGTGATCATCGATCCCGACACCTACGAGATCATCGACGTGATCCCGGCCTGATCATCGATCGATCGAGACCAGAGGGCGGGGCTTCGGCTCCGCCCTTTTTCGTGCCCTCAGCGCTGGCGTTCGAGCAGGCCCGAGACCACGCGGGCGGTGTAGTCGACCATCGGCACGATGCGGGCGTAGTTCAGCCGCGTCGGCCCGATCACGCCGACGACCCCGACGATCTTCTGGTCGCCGTCGCGAAACGGCGCGGCGATCAGCGAGGAGCCGGAGAGGGAAAACAGCTTGTTTTCCGAGCCGATGAAGATCCGAACGCCGTCGCCGCCCTCGGCGCGCGAGAGCAGCTCGATCACGTCCTTCTGGGTCTCCAGGTCGTTGAACAGCAGGCGGATGCGTTCGAGATCTTCCACCGCGCGCAGGTCGTCGAGGAGGTTGGCCTGGCCGCGCACGATGAGCTGGCGCGCCTCCGACGGCCCGACGGCTGTTGCGAGTCCCGCATCGACGAGGCGCTCGGTCAGCACGTCGATCTCGCGCTTCATCGCTTGCCGGCCGGCCTCGATGTCGAGGCGCAGGGTGTCGAGGGTGCGGCCTTGGAGGCGCGCGTTCAGGTAGTTCGAGGCCTCCTGCAGGGCACCCGTGGGCAGCCCGGGCGGCAGGTCGACGAGGCGGTTCTCGACGCCGCCGTCGACCGACACCAGCACCACGAGGGCACGGGCCGGGTCGAGGCGCACGAATTCGATATGCTTGAGCTGGGCGTTCGCCTTGGTGGTCAGCACCACTCCGGCGCCGCGCGAGATGCCGGACAGCAGGCTGGAGGCCTCCGCGAGCGCGCTGTCGAAGGTATGGCGGGAAGCGGCGGCGCGCATCTGCGCCTCGATCCGCGTCTTCTCCTCCTGGCCGACATCGCCGAGCTCCATCATCGCGTCGACGAAGAAGCGCAGGCCCTGCTCGGTCGGCAGCCGCCCGGCCGAGGTATGGGGCGCGAAGATCAGTCCGGAATGCTCCAGGTCCGACATCACGTTGCGGATCGAGGCGGGCGAGAGCGCCATCGGCAGGATTCGCGCGAGGTTGCGCGAGCCGAGCGGCTCCCCCGTGGTGAGGTAGCTCTCGACGATCTGCCGGAAGATCTCGCGCGAGCGCTCGTTCAGCGTCGCCAGCGCGAGCGCTTGCTGATGGGAGGAGAGGAAGGGGCTGTTTTCGGTCACGTTTTCAATCCTGACCGACGATTGTGTCCGGCCGTGGGTCCGGGATCAATCCGTTCGTACGGGACCACCAATGCGGAACGCCGCCCGCCCCGAAAGGACGGACGGCGTTGGGTGACGCATTCGCTCGATGGATCAGGCGGCGAGGCTGCGCGGCTCGTGCCGGCCTTCCTTCACCTCCTCGATGATCTTGGCGCAGAAGGCGTCGAGATCGCCGGGATTGCGGCTGGTGATGATGCCGCCGTCGGTCACGACCTGCTCGTCGACCCAATGGCCGCCGGCATTGACCACGTCGGTCTTGATCGAGCCGAACGAGGTCAGCTTGCGACCCTTCACCGCGCCGGCGTCGATCAGCAGCCACGGTGCGTGGCAGATCGCGGCGACGACCTTGCCCGAGGTCAGGAAGCTCTTGATGATCTCGAGCGCCTTCGGCTCGAGCCGCAGCTTGTCCGGGTTGATCTGGCCGCCGGGAAGCACGAGGGCGTCGTAATCGCTCGGATTCACGCTCTCCAGATCCTTGTCGACCGTCACGCTCTTGCCCCAGTCGGTCTTGTCCCAACCGCGGATCGCGTCCTTGGACTGGCGGGACGTCGGCGCGGCGACATGCACCGTCGCGCCTATTTCAGACAGTTTCTCCTGCGGTACCGTCAGTTCGCTCTGCTCGAATCCGTCGGTCGCGAGAATGAGAATCTTGGTCTGGCTGATGTCCGGCATCGGCAATACTCCATCAATGTTGGGTGTTGCCCGGCCAACGAGGCGCTCCGAACCATGTTCCCGCGGCAATTCGCAACAAGATCGTCCCGGAACCCCGGCGTTGCTCGGAGATTGCTCCTGCATCCCCACAACCGATCGAGGAGCTGCGCCATGGCCAATCCCGGCATGCCGACCCCCGAACCGTTTCCCGGCGGCAACATTCCCGGCGACCTTCCGCCACCGGTCGAGCCCGGCGATCTGCCGGATATCGGACCGACGGGCCCCCGCACGCCCTATCCGGTGAACGATCCCGATATCGACGAGCCCATGGGACCGGGCTCCGAGCCGGATTACCTGCCCGGCGGCCCGAGCGATCCGGGTATCCGGCTCTGATCGCGCCCCATCGAAGCTAACGAGGCCCTTCGCGCAGCAATCCGGCGCGGAGGGCTTTTTCGTTTGCGGTCAGTGCCCGCCGTGGGAGGTGCGCACGTCGCGGGGGGCGGCCAGGATCTCGGCGAGGCTGGTAGCGACGTGCCGGGCCTCCTCGTCGGTGAGTCGGAGCTGGAACGGCGGCAACGCCCCGGCCTGCAGCGCTACCACGGGCTGACCCTGTTCGTCGGTGCCGACCTCGATCGCCGAGGAGGTCACGTCGAGCATCGCGATGTCCTCCTCGTTCAATTCCTCCGGCATTTCGGGCTCGTCGCCGTCGTCGATCGCGGTCAGCAATTGACCCACGGCGCGTACGAGCGCCCGGGCGGCCCGGGCATCCATCACGACGGCGGTCGACTGCTCGTCTTTTTGAAAAGACAACTGAATGTTCGCGCCTTCGAGGGAAACCGAGATGCCCGCCATGGAATGCCTAACTGCTTGGAGCCGAACCGTATATGGACCGGCGCTCGCGAAAACGACAGGGCTGCATGGCCGCCGCGACCCCGCGGCCAACGGGTTTCGCGCCCCGGAAAGCGTCCGCACCGTCTTGTTGTGGCCGCTTCGATCCTCTACATGGCGGACAGCGGGTCTTAAACGGATCCGAGCGCGCATGATTCAAGTCGCCTCGGCACCCGCTCATCCGACATACCGACGGACACGAACCACCATGCTCGCGCCGAGCAGGCGCTTGCCCGTGGTTCGTCAGAAATACGACAAGGAACGATTACGTGAATACCGGTACTGTTAAGTGGTTCAACGAGACCAAGGGCTACGGCTTCATCCAGCCTGACGATGGTGGCAACGACGTCTTCGTGCACATCTCGGCCGTGGAGCGGGCAGGGTTCCGCAGCCTCGCGGAAGGCCAGAAGGTCTCCTACGAGGTGATCACCGACAAGCGCAGCGGCAAGGACGCTGCCGGCAACCTCCAGGCGGCCTGACGCCTTCCCCGATGCCGGCCCTCAGCGCCGGCATCGGACCCGGAAGCGGACAGCGTCCCACTTCCGAAGCGGACCCCGATGCAGCCCCAGGCGGCCATCGGATCGACGGCCACCACGGTGCCTCGGCAATTGCCACCGAGCCAAACGACCGTGCGACGGGCTGCCGTTCATCGCGACGTCATTACAAACAATCAGAAACGAGGTCGATCTCGAGACAGTCGAGAAACACGACCGCAAGAAAGCCAAGAAAAATACAATGCAGTTCGAGTACACACCCCGCCGTTCCGGCCGTTCGCCCGTCACCGACGCGACGACGTTCCGGGTCGAGCGGTTGAGCCGGGGCGCCTTCGACAGCGCCGTCCCCGCCGACATCACCCACCTGATCGACCGGTCCTACCGGTATCACTCGCCGCGCGAACTGCGCTGGCATCTCGCCGAGCGCCTCGGCATCACCCCCGCCGCAGTCCGTCTCAACGAGACGAGCGCGCACCGGGTCTGACGTTCAGCCCGCGGCCCTGAGGGCCGCGAGCACCGGTTCGCAAAGCGTGCCGGGGGCTGAGATCAGCTCCCCATGCCGAGGTTCCGGCCGATTGTAGCGGGCGGGTGCGCCGTCGAGATCGCAGACCATCCCGCCGGCTTCGCGAAGAATCAGGTCGGCGGCGGCGAGGTCCCAGTCGCGCGAATCCTTCGAGATCAATCCGAGATCGATGACGCCCTCGGCAACGCGCGCCACGCGCAACGCCAGGGACGGGATACGGTCGACCCGCGTCAGCTCCGGCGGAGCGCCGCGCTTGGACGCGCCGCGCAGCAGCCGGTCCTGAAGCGGTTTCGGCCCGGTGACGCGGATGCCGTCGAGCGCGCCGGCGCCGGAGGCACGAATCGGCGCGCCGTTGAGGCTCGCGCCGCCGCCGGCGGTCGCCTCGTAGAGCGCGTCGAGCACCGGCCCGAACACGAATCCGATCACCGGCTCGCCATGCGCGAGCAGCGCCACCGCGATCGACCAGTCGGGATGTCCCGACAGGAAGGCGCGGGTGCCGTCGATCGGGTCGACGATCCAGACGAGTTCGCTGGTGAGCCGGACGGGATCGTCGGTGGTCTCCTCGGAGAGCCAGGCGGCGCGTGGCTCGATCTCGCTCAGGCGCACCTTCAGGAAGGTGTCCACCGCCACGTCGGCCTCGGTCACGGGCGAGCCGCCCGCCTTCGACCAGACGTTCGCACTGGTCTGGCCACCCGCGCGAAAGAACGGCTTTGCCAGCGCCGCCGCCTCGAGGACGGCCTCGCGGGCGCGCGGAAGCAGGGCCGCGACGAGGTCGCGCGTGTCGGCGGGGAGGACGGTGTCGGCCATGCGGTCCGGATGCTGTCGCCGCGGGGATCCGAGGGAGGCCTCGTTGTAGGCGGCATTCGCCGGCATCCACAAGGATCGCGGCGCAGAACCCGATACGATCGACTTGGCGCAATTACAGCAAGGATCCGTTGAGCATTCCCGGCGCAATGCCGATCTCCACGATCGCTTAACGCTCGCTCTTAAGCCACTCTGAGGAGGTTAGACGCGATTGTGCTTGTCATGACGAGCGGTCCGACAGAGGCCGCCGACCGAAACAGGGCGTCGACAGGATGAAGACTTTCTCTCTCTCCGACCAGCACTGCCCCGCCGACACGCAGGACGAGCTCATGCAGGACGGCGTCGCTCTGTCGACCGTGGACCTCGCCTTCGACGCGAGCCCGCTCCCGATGATCGTCCCCGGCGAGGCCGCCGGGATCGCCCTCGGTTTCGCCCCCGGCGAATCGGACGATTGCGGCGAGGACCGCTTCAGCCTTCTCCTCGTCGATGCGGAGGGCGAGGTGCTGGTCCGTCTCGGACCGTTCGGCGAGGACGACGTCGTCGCGATGTGGCGCGACTTCGCCGCCAAGTCCGGCCTGCCGCGCATGATCATCCGCGAAGGCGGCGGCCTCGCCACCGTCTCGCGTCAGCTCGGCCGGGTCACCCTCGGCAACACCCGCCAGCGCCGCCGCCACGGCCTCCTCAACGGCCGCCGCCCGCGCTTCCTGGTGCGCCGCAAGTCCGCCCGCCTGCCGGCCCGCCCGCAGATCTATCGCAATGAGAACGAGATCATCGCGCGCTCCTGAGACTCAGGCGCCGACAAGTCCCTGCCAGACCGAGTCCGCCGCGAGACCCGCGAACAGGATCAGGCCGGCATCGCGGTTCGACCGGAACAGCGTCAGGGCAGCGAGGCCGTCGCGCGGCTCGAGCCGCAGGGCCTGCCGGGCGAGATGGCCCGCGAACAGCGCGAGGCCGAGCCAGCCGAGAACTCCGGCTCCCGCGAGCCAGAGCGCCGGCACCATGAGCAGCACGGCGGCGCCGTAGCAGACGCCCACCGCGAAAATCAGCCGGTTTCCGAACAGGCGCGCCGAGGAACTGATCCCGGCGATCTCGTCGTCCTCGATGTCCTGCACGGCGTAGATGGTGTCGTATCCGACCACCCAGGCGATGGTCCCGGCATAGAGCCACCAGGCCGGTGCATCGAGATGCCCGAACAGGGCGACCCAGCCCATCAGCGCCCCCCAGGCGAAGGCGAGGCCGAGCACCGCCTGCGGCATCGGCATCACCCGCTTCATGAAGGGGTAGATCGCCACGGGCAGCAGCGAGGCCATCCCGACGAGGATCGCGACGCCGTTGAACTGCAGCAGCACGCTCAAGCCTACGAGCGCCTGCGCCACCAGGAAGACGGCGGCGGCACGCGTGCCGATCTGGCCCGAGGGCAGCGGGCGCGAGCGGGTCCGCTCGACGCGGGCGTCGAGGTCGCGGTCGGCGATGTCGTTGTAGGTCGAGCCGGCCCCGCGCATGGCGACGGCGCCGATCAGGAACAGCAGCAGGTGCCAGGGATTCGGGCCGGTGCGATCGGCCGCGGTCGCGGCCAACGCCGCCGACCACCAGCACGGCAGCAGCAGCAGCCACCAGCCGACCGGCCGCTCGATGCGTGCGAGCCGCAGAAATGGACGCCAGCCGCGCGGGGCGAAGCGATCGGCCCAATGGCCGGCGACCGCGTCGGCGACGCGCCCCGAGGGGGGCAGGTCGCGGCGGTTCGCCTCCGCAGGTTCGTCGGAGGGCACGGATCCGGGACTGGGGCGGTGTCTGTCTACGACGGAACCGCCTTACAGGGCGCCCTGGGGCATCTTGAAGCTGCCCTGCAGGCCCGGCCCGCCGAGGAGACCGCCACCGCCGCCACCCTCGCCGCCACCGCCGGCACGAGCCTGGGCTTCCATCTTGGTGACCTGGGCGGCCATGCCGCAGACCTTCGAGCGGATGCCGCCGACCTTGTCGTTGTCGGTCTTGAAGCCCTGCGCGAAAGAATCGGGGATCGAGCACCATTCCTTGTTGGTGGCAATCCACTTGATGCCGGTGACGCCGTTGGCATGGAGCTGGCCGAACAGCGCGCAGGCCGCGGCCGGCGTCATCTTCTGCTTGGACTGCGAGGCGGCGTTCGCCTTGGCGACGAGGTTCTTGCGGTCGTTGAGAGTCTTCTGGATGGCGTTGCAGTCGACGCCGGCCTGAGGGCCGACGGACTTCGCCGACGGGACGCCCATCGGAGCGGAGGGGGCGCCCATCCCCATCGACATCGAAGGGGCCGCAACGGCGGACGGCTCGGCGGCAGCGCCTGGAGGCGCATCGCCGGGGGCGACCGGCATCTGCTCGAACATGCTCTGCGCGAAGGCGGGGCTCGCCGCGAGCAGAATGCTCAGCGCCCCCACCACGGCCGGGATGGTCTTCGACGACATGATCCCGTGCGACATCCTCTTCGACATGACCCTGGTATCCCTCTCCCCACTGCCGCGACCGAGGCGCGTGCCCCCTCAGGCCGACGGCCTCCGGCTTTCCTCCGGACCGACGCACGCGGCGCTCGATCGCTGACGGACAGCCTGTCGGTCTCGATGACGGCCGATTCCGCACAGGAATGTGGCGGCTTTCGCGTCATGGGCATCGGAACGGGGATGGTGCGGCCGACTCGGTGGAAACCGGCGGGACGTGATGTTTTTGCACCACGGCCGATCGCGTTGACTTGAGAACGGCCTCACGCGAGGGAGGCCGGATGGCGGCATACGACTTCACCGCGCCCCGGCTCCATGTCGAGGCGGAACTCCGGCAGGGCCTCGTGCTGCCGCTCGAGCGGGCCCAATCCGGCTACCTGCTGACCGTGTTGCGCAAGGGGGAGGGCGACAGCGTCCTCCTGTTCAACGGGCGCGACGGCGAGTGGCGCGCCGTGATTTGTCCAAGCGGCCGCAAGAGCGCCGATCTGCGTCTCGTGGAGCAGACGCGGCCCCAGCCCGCACCGCTCGACCTGCATTACCTGTTCGCGCCGCTGAAGACGGGCCGCCTCGACTATATGGCCCAGAAGGCCGTGGAGATGGGCGCCGGCCTGATCCGGCCGGTCTTCACGCGCTATACCCAGGGCGAGCGTATCAAGCTCGACCGGCTGCGCGCCAACGCGATCGAGGCGGCCGAGCAATGCGGCATCCTGGCGATCCCCGAGATTGCGGAGCTGACCCGGCTGCCGGCCGCCCTCGACGCGCTGGAGCCCGAGCGCCTGCTGGTTTTTTGCGACGAGGATGCCTCGGTGTCAGACCCGGTGATGGCGCTCCGCGCAGCTTGCAACCCCGCCGCGCCACCGCCGCTTGCGGTAC
The DNA here is from genome assembly GCF_008040035.1 of Methylobacterium sp. WL9. Classification (NCBI taxonomy): domain Bacteria; kingdom Pseudomonadati; phylum Pseudomonadota; class Alphaproteobacteria; order Hyphomicrobiales; family Methylobacteriaceae; genus Methylobacterium; species Methylobacterium sp. WL9. The sequence goes on along the minus strand of NZ_VRVE01000091.1, from coordinate 7,527 downwards.
TCGTCGGCCCCGAGGGCGGCTTCGCCCCCGAGGAGCGCGAGCAGGTCGCCGCCCGCCCCAACACCGTCGCGCTGTCACTGGGTCCCCGCATCCTGCGCGCCGACACCGCCGCGGTCGCCGTGCTGGCCCTGGTGCAGGCGGTGCTCGGCGACGCGCGCTGAGGGGCGCAAATCGACCCCACGTTGTCCGCTCTTGCGCCCTGGCTTAAGGACACGACATCTCACTCGGGCCGGCTGCGGGCTCTGACCGCGGCACGCTGCGGGCCGCCGCCTGCGTCCGTTTCGTCCGAACGCTCCGTCCCGGGAAGCCAGCGCATGGCGCGCGATACGTCCGACACGACCCCGCTGACCTCGCGGGCCGAGTTGATCGAATGGTTTTCCGTCGGCGAGAAGCCGCCGGAAGCCTTCGCCATCGGCACCGAGCACGAAGCGATTCCGTTCTATCGCGACGGGCACAGCCCCGTGCCTTACGAGGGAATGCGCGGCATCCGCGCGCTGCTCGAGGGATTTGGGCGCGAGACCGGCTGGGAGCCGATCCTGGACGCCGGCAACATCATCGGGCTGGCCTCGACCCGCGGCGGCGGCGCGATCTCGATCGAGCCGGGCGGCCAGTTCGAGCTGTCGGGTGCGCCGGTCCCCGACGTCCACAAGACCATGAGCGAGTTGCGGGCACATCTCGCCGCGCTGATGTGCGCCGCCGACCCGCTGGGCATCGGTTTCCTCGATCTCGGGATGAGTCCGAAATGGACGCGGGACGAGACCCCGCTGATGCCTAAGAGCCGCTACCGGATCATGCACGGCTACATGCCGAAGGTCGGGACGCTCGGCCACGACATGATGCTGCGCACGGCGACCGTGCAGGTGAACCTCGACTTCTCCTCCGAAGCCGACATGGTGAAGAAGCTGCGTGTGTCGCTGGCCCTGCAGCCGGTGGCCACCGCGCTCTTCGCCAACTCGCCCTTCACCGACGGCCGGCCGAACGGCTTCCTTTCGCGCCGCTCCGAGATCTGGCGCGACACCGACCGCGACCGCACCGGCATGTTCCCGCAGGCCTTCGAGGAGGGTTTCGGCTACGAGGGTTACGTCGACTGGCTGCTCGACGTGCCGATGTACTTCATCAAGCGCGGCGAGACCTATCACGACGTCTCCGGTGCCTCCTTCCGCAGCCTGATGCAGGGCCGGCTCGACCAGCTTCCCGGCGAGTTCGCTACGGTCTCGGATTGGGCGAACCACGCCTCCACGGTGTTCCCTGAGGTGCGCCTCAAGCGCTTCCTGGAGATGCGCGGCTCGGATGTCGGCAGCCCGGCGATGATCGCCGCGCAGGCGGCCTTCTGGGTCGGGCTGTTCTATGACGGGTCCGCCCTCGATGCGGCCTGGGACCTCGTGAAGGACTGGAGCGCGGAAGAGCGCGAATGCGCGCGGGCCAGCGCGCCGCGCCTCGGCCTCGCCGCCTCGCTCGGCGGCAAGAGCCTCGGCGCGGTGGCGGCCGAGGCCCTCGCGATCAGCCGTAGCGGGCTGCAGGCGCGGGCGCGGCGCGACGGCACCGGACGCGACGAGACCGTCTTTCTGCGGCCGCTCGAAGCGATCGTGGTCGCCGGCCGAACCCATGCCGAGGACCGCCTCGCGGATTATGACGGCCCCTGGCAGAAATCCGTCGATCCGGCCTTCGACGCCTGCACGTTCTGACGGCTTTCGCGATCCCGGCTTTCCGCGGCCGGCGGGGCCGTCATGTACGTGGCGACACGCGAAGATGACTGAGATCTCCGGAGGGCGGGAACGCGGATCGCGGCAGCCGGATTATTTCGTTGGTCTGATCAACCGACGGAGACATGACACCATGTCGCGAATCAGTTCAGTCGCCCTCGCCGGCCTCACCGCCGCCGGCCTGACGGCAACCACCCTTCCGAGTGTACAGGCGGCTCCCTTCCCGGCGGCGACATCCACACAGGTCGTCGGCGCCGGCGGCGTCATCGACCATGTCGGCTGGCGGCGGGGCTATTACGGCCCCCGCTATGGCTACGGTTACGGCTATCGCCGCCGCAACATCGGCGGCGCGCTCTTCGCCGGGGCGGCGCTCGGACTGATCGGGACGGCCATCGCGGCGAGCGCGGCCCCCCGCTACGGCTACTACGATGACGCCTATGCCCGGCCGGTCTACGGCTATCCGGCCTACGGATACGGCGGCTACGGCTACCCCTACGGCTGGTAGCGGCGCGCGGCCGGCTCGTCTTTCGCTCGCCGACGGCTCCGGCCGCCGACGGGTTCTTTCGTGCTATGGCCGGCCATGTCCGACGTCACCGAGGCCGTGCCGGTCCCCCTCGACCTGACCGGCCTGAAATGTCCTCTGCCGGCCCTGCGCACCCGCAAGGCCCTGCGGATGCTCGTGCCCGGCGGCCGGCTCGCGGTGACTGCGACGGATCCGCTCGCGGCGATCGACATTCCCAACGCGGCCCGCGAAGAGGGCGCTCTCGTGGAAGAGGAGGCCAGCGAGGGGGCCGTGATGCGCTTCGTGATCCGCCGCGGCGCGGCCTGACGAAAAGCCACACTCCGCGAGGTTCTGCGACCTACCTGGCTCGCTTGCCTCATTGGCGCACGGTTCGCCCCCTAGGGCTCCGGCGACACCGCCACTACCGGAGACGCCATGGCCCCCGCGATTCGAGGCACCCGTACGGTCCATGAGGGCTGGAGCACCATCCTCGTCGCCGACCTGACCATGCCCGACGGCAAGCGCCACACCCGCGAAATCGAGGATCACGGCCGGGCCGTCTGCGTGCTGCCCTACGATCCCGAGCGCAGGGTCGCCCTGCTGATCCAGCAGTTTCGCGCGCCGGTCTTCTTCGCCGAGGGCGTGACCGAACTGCTCGAAGCGCCCGCCGGCCTGCTCGACGAATCCGATGCCGAGGACGGGGTGCGCCGCGAGGCCTACGAGGAAGCCGGCGTCCGGCTGTCCCGTCTCGATCCGGTCTCGTCCGTCTGGAGCATGCCGGGCATTTCGACGGAGCGGATGCAGCTCTTCCTCGGCGCCTATCGCGCGAGCGACCGCACCGGTGCCGGCGGCGGCCTGCCGGACGAGGGCGAGGACATCACGGTGGTCGAGATGCCGCTCTCCACCCTCGCGGCGATGAGCGACAGCGGCGAACTCACCGACCTGAAGACCCTCGCGCTCACCTTCGCCCTCAGGCTCAGGCATCCCGGCCTGTTCACCGAGGCCTGACGGGGCCGGCGCGATCGTTCATCCGAACACGTGGAGGCGGCTTCAGGACTCGGGCTTGGTCCCCGGGTGAAGCAGCCATGCCGCATCCCGGCTGTGCCGGCCCAGGGCCGAATCCAGCGTCTGACGACCGCGCGACGCGGCCGCGATCTTCAGGAAGCGCCACGAACGCAGGAAGTAGCGCGGAAACAGCCGGCGCGGCGCGTGCAGGAACCGGAAGAACCATTCGAGGCCGAGGCGCTGCATCAGGACGGGTGCCCGCGGAACCAGCCCGGCGGCAACGTTCAGCGCCTCTCCGATGGCCAGCGTCACCGGGTTTCCGAGATCCGCTCCGTAGCGGTCGACCCAGATCTCCGATTTCGGCGCGCCGACGCCCATGATAAGCAGCGTCGTACCATGGGCCCGGATCTCGGCGGCGAGACGGCTCGAACAGGCCTCGTCGGTTTCGAACCCGAAGGGCGGCGTCGCCACCCGCACCGCCTCGGCGGGCAGTCCGGCCTCGACGAAGGAGGCCGCGACGCGCGCGCCGACGACGTCTCTGGACGACATCAGGAAGACGCGCCGGCCCGCCGGCTGGGGCATCGCGAGCGCGGCGGCGATCAACTCGTGGCCGGTGATGCGCCGCACGTTGCGCTCGCCACCGAGCCGCGCCAGCCAGACCAGCGGCATTCCGTCGAGGGTCCGCACCGCGGCACCGTCGTAAGCCTTCCGAAACGCTGCGTTTTCGGACAGAATGACGATGTGGTCCACGTTGGCCGTGACGACGAGGCGAGGACGCGAGTGCGGCAGAGCCGCAGCCGTCGCGATCACCTCTTCGGCACTGGCCGTGGTGAATGTCGTTCCGAACAGGCGAACACTCATGCCGACGATTCCAACGAGAGGCCTCTGGAGCCCGGCCGTCTCGTCGCTGGAACCAGACGACGCAACAGGTCGGACTTCGACGGCATTTTGATACGAGCGTGCGTCGACGGGGCTGGAGCGGCACGCCGATGAACGAAGTCGAGCAAGGCTGGTCGCATGCGCGAGACCGGCAGCTGTGGCGCCTCCTCGCGCGCACGGTGCCGGGAGGACGCGTGCCGCTGACCGGGCGCAAGGCCGTCGCCAGCATCACCTTCGACGACGTGCCGGAGAGCGCGGCCACAGCCGGCGCCGCGATCCTCGACCGGCACGACGTGCGCGCGACCTACTACGTCGCGGCGGCGCTCTGCGGTCGCCAGGATCGCCACTGGCGTCTTGCCGGGCGCGATCGGATCCGCGAGTTGTCTCGCGCCGGACACGAGATCGGCTGCCACACCGCGCGCCACGTCAACGTGCAATCCCTGCGCGGCCAGGACCTCTTGCGCGAATGCGACGTCAGCAGCGCCATGATCGCCGAAATCTGCGGCCGGGCGCCGCGTAACTTCTGCTATCCGTTCGGCGATGTCGGCTTGGCGCAGAAACGCCTGCTCGCCGAGCGGTTCGAGACCTGCCGCACGATCTACGAGCATCCGAATCTCGGGCGCGTCGACCCGGCGATGCTCGGCGCCTACGGATTGTTCGACTCGGTTCTCGACCGCCGCCGCCTCGTCCAGATCGTGCGCCGGACGATGGCGCGGCGCGGCTGGCTGATCCTCTACACCCACGACGTCGCCGCCGAGCCGACGCCGATGGGCGTGACCCCGGGTTTCCTCGAAGAAACCCTCACGGTGCTCGCCGAGCATGGTGTCCCGCTGCTCACGGTGGCCGAAGCCGCGCGTCATCACGGCCTCGTCGCTGCGGATTGACCGGGACGGCGATGTCGTCCGGCGCCGATCGCTCGCGGCCGGGGGCCGCAGGGAGGACGGGGGCGGCTCATGCATCGGCGGCCCGCAGGCTGCGCGGGTCGGGGGCCGGGCGCCGGACCGTCCTGGCGCGCTTGCGGTCGCGGTCGGCGCCGAGCATCAGGGCGATGCCGGCTCCGAGCAGCAGGCCGAGGACGAGGGCGGCCGGCAGCGCCACGCGCGGCGAGGGCGGCCACGAGCGCATCCGGGCCGGAGTCGCGCTGGAGATGACGCGGACGTTGGTGTTGTTCAGCTGCTCCTGCTCGCCGGCCTCGCGGGCGCGGCGCAGGAACGCCTCGTAGACGCTGCGGCGCGATTCCAGGGCCCGCTCCAGCTCGCGCAGGCCGACATTGGCCCGGTCGTTCGTGGAGAGATCGGTCTTCACCTGGGCGATGCTCTTCTTGATGGCCGCTTCGCTCGCCGCGGCACGGTCGTAATCCTTGCGCGTCGCCTCGATGATGCGGGTCTTCTCGACCTGGATCAGGCGCTGGAGGTCGCGCTGCTGAGCCTCCTGCTCGGCCATCGCGGGATGGCGCGAGCCGAGGCGGGTCGCCAGTTCCGCGGTGTTGCGGGAGAGCGTCGCGTATTGCTGGCGGAGCGCCTGCATCTCGAGGGACTGGAGCATCTCCGGCAGGGCCGTCCCGGCCTCGCCCGCCGTCATCTTCTGGGCCTGGTCGAGCCGGGAGCGGGCCTCCGCGGTGCGGATCGAGGCGGTGACGAGCTGCTGGTTGAGGTCGCCGAGCTGCTGGTCGCTGAATGGCCTGCCGCTCGACGTCGCGAGCTTGTTGGTCTCGCGGTAGCGCACCACCTTGCTCTCGGATTCCTCGACGGCCTGGCGGAGCGCGTTCAACCGCGCGGAGAGGGATTCGGAGATGCGCTTGGCGGCTTCGGTCCGGGCGGTGGCCTCCTCGGTGAAGTAGGCCTCGCCGATGGCGTTGGCGATCGCGGCGGCCTTCTGCGGATCCCGCGACTGAACCTGGACGTCGATGACGAAGGTCCGCTCCGGGCGGCGCACGACGATCTTCGTGCGCAGCGTGTCGAGCGCCATGTTGATCGGATCGCGGCTCCCCGCCGGCGGCGTCATCCCGAGCGCCGTCTTCAGGAAGGACACGAAGGGATTGGTCGAATCCGGCTTCGTGAATTCGTCGTCGCGGTCGAGAGACAGTTTCTCGACGACCCGGCGCAGGACGTTGTCAGACTGGATCACCTTGGTCTGGCTCTCGGCCATCGAGACGCCCGCATCCGACTGGGGCGAGCGGACCGTCACGTCGTTGTCGACGCCGCGCAGGTCGGCGGGATCGATCAGGACCTGGATGCCCGACATGTAGGACGGCGTGAGCATCCCGAGCACGGCGATGGCGACCGCGACCATGAACAGGCCGGACAGGACGATGAAGCCCGTGCCGCGCCACAGCCGCCGCCCGAGCGCGGACAGGCTCAGGCCGGGCGAGGCCGCCTCGGGCATCACCATCCGCACCGGTTCGCCGCGCAATGGACTGGCGAAATCGAACATCTCACTCATGCCTCGGTTCGACCCGCACCGCCTCGGTCAGGGACGGTCGGCGTGTCGGCGCTTGTTTCGTCTCGTAGCGGGATGTCCCGTGACGGAACATCCGCTCAACGAATGGGAAACCATCCGCAATGCGGGTGCCAAGACGATCTTCTCACTGAGCTGCAACATAGCCCCGTGAATATGGCTCGCAGGTTGACGTGGCGAGCTGCGAAAGCCTCAATCGCGAGTAACGTTAATAATCCCCCTCGACGAAGATTCACGTCTTGGTCCGGCCGAGCTTTACAGGCCGGACGGAGACTGCCGGCGGATATCGTTTATGCCGGTTTTTCAGCGATCGCGCCGGTCATGCGCCGCGACATGCGCCGGTAAGATTTCGACAGTCCGGCGCGTTCCGGATCTGCGTCCAGGCGTCGCTACGGGCGGTTCAGGCCGGTGGAACGATTGCTGCCGGGTCGCCGCCATAGGCCGACGCGCCCTCGCCGAGGAACCTGTGGAAGCGGATGGCATCCGCCGCCGCGAGCGCGTTCCAGCGGGCGACGTTCCCGCGCGAGGCTGCGGCCGCAGACGCGAGGCTCCCGTCGCGGGCGAATCCGATGAGCGCACGCGCCGACCCCTCGGGGTCCTCCGGGCGGATGAACAGGCCGGAGCGGCCGAGCACCTCGGCGAAGACCGGACCCGTCGGCGCTACCACGGGCAGGCCGCCATGCTGGATTTCGAGCAGCGGCAGCCCCAGCCCTTCGGCCTTGGCGGTCGAGAGCAGGAGGTGGCAGCGGCCGGCGAGGCTGCGCAACCCGGAATCGTCGAGATAGCCGTGCAGCGTCAGGAAGGCGGGCGGCGCATCGAGGAAGGTCTGCCGGCCCCAGCCGACGCGGCCGACGATGTGCAGTTCGGCCGGAATGCCGGCGGCGACGAGCGCCGCGGTCAGCGCGACGGCGGCCCCATAATCCTTGCGCGGCTCGATCGTGCCGATCGCCAGCAGGCGCAGGGGTTCGCCCGCCACGTAGG
>NZ_VRVE01000090.1:0-16069 GCF_008040035.1 Methylobacterium sp. WL9 | reverse complement strand
CACCCTGCGCGCCAACGTCGTCAACCTCACCGGAAACAACTACTGGGCCTCAACAGGACGCGGCGTCCTCTCACAAGGCGCGCCCAGAACCGTCCTCATCTCAGCATCCGTCGACTTCTGAAAAAGGAGATCGAGCTCCGTCGGGACGCGACGACGTCGGCGTCCCGCATCCGCAGACCCCGATTGAGACGCATGACGATGTCGCGTATCTGCAGGCGTTCCTCGCGCTGCCCGACCTGAAGCGGGCCTTGCGTGCGGCCCCCGGCAAAGGAGCTGTGCCAAAGGCGTCCCGCAGCGCGGCTGGCGCGCGTCACCACTCGCTCGATGGACGACAGGACTGCATCGCATGACCGAGACCCGTTCGACGGCCCAGGCGCTCACGGCTTCGACGGCGCGACGATCCCGCCTCGGCCGCCCCCTGCTCGCGGCCGCTCTGGCGGCTTCGGCGCTTGTGGCCGGAGCGGCCCTTGCCAAGGAGGTTCCGGTTGGCCCGCATGTGATCAGGAACGGTATCGAGGTCGGCGCGGTCTACCTGCAGCCGATCGAGATGGATCCGCCTGACATGATGAAGGCGGCGGCCGCCTCCGACATGCATCTCGAAGCGGACATCCACGCCGCCAAGGACAACGCCAACGGCTTCGCCGAGGGCGATTGGGTGCCGGCCCTCGAAGTCGCCTTCGAGGTGACGAAGCTCGACGGCGACAAGCCGACCGACCAGAAGGCGACCGGTACACTGATGGCGATGGTGGCCAATGACGGCCCGCATTACGGCGACAACGTCAAGCTGTTCGGGCCGGGCCGCTACCGCCTGAAGCTCACCGTGGCACCCCCCGGCCCGCACCAGCATTTCGGTCGCCACGTCGACAAGGAGACCGGCGTCGCCGCGTGGTTCGAGCCGTTCGACCTGATCCAGGACTTCACCTTCGCCGGGATCGGCAAGAAGGGAGCCTACTGAGTGATCGCCTCACGGATCCTGAGAGTGCCGCCCATGGTCAGTCGGTTCGCGGCCGCCCTCATGCTGGCCTGTCTCGCGGCAGTCCCGGCGCGTGCCGACGACATGCCGGTGATCAAGGTCGAGATGCGCGACGGCGTCATCACGCCGTCGACCATCGAAGTGCCGGCCAACACCCGCTTCAAGCTCGAAATCAGCAACACCGGCACTTCGCCGGTGGAGTTCGAGAGCACTGAGCTGAAGCGCGAGAAGGCGCTAGCCGCGGGTGCGACCTCGTCGATCGTGTTCCGCACGCTCGATCCGGGCACCTACGCCGTGTTCGACGATTTCCACCCCGAGGCGAAGGCCAGCCTGGTGGCGAAGTAGTCTCGCGAGAGCAAAGTTCTTGACCGTTTCCACTCTTCCCCGCGACGCCTGGATCGACGACCGCATCGCGGCCGTCGGCGCTTGGATGCAGGCACGGGCCGGCGCGATCCGCGCCGTGCAATGGGCGCTCGTCGCCGTCTACGTCGTGCTCGTCGCGGTGCCGGCCTTCCTGCCGCTGCCCGAGCGCAGCGCCCATCTCTGGAACGACCTGACGCTGTTCGCGCAGTTCGGGTTCTGGGGAATCTGGTGGCCCTTCGTGCTGGTCAGCATGGTTCTTGTCGGACGCGGCTGGTGCGGCATCCTCTGCCCCGAGGGCACGCTCACCGAATTCGCCAGCCGCTGGAGCCTCGGCCGCGCGGTGCCGCGCTGGTTGAGCTGGAGCGGCTGGCCGTTCATCGCCTTCGCCGGCACGACGATCTACGGGCAGATGGTCAGCGTCTACGGCTACCCGAAGCCGGTGCTGGCCGTGCTCGGCGGCTCGACGGTCGCCGCCATCGCCGTGGGCTTGGTCTACGGCCGCAACAAGCGGGTCTGGTGCCGCTATCTCTGCCCGGTCAATGGCGTGTTTGCGGTGCTGGCCAAGCTCGCACCGGTGAGTTTTCAGGTCGACGGCGCGGCCTGGGCGCGTTCTCCGAAGCCCCCTCGGGAGGCCGCCTTCAACTGTGCGCCGCTGGTTCCGGTGAAGACCATGCGTGGGGCCGGCGCCTGCCACATGTGCGGGCGCTGCGACGGCTATCGCGGCGCCGTGCGCCTCGCCCGGCGTTCGCCGAACCACGAGATCGTCCACGTTGCCGGTGACGAGCCGAGCCGCGAGCAGACCGTGCTGATCCTGTTCGGCATGCTCGGGCTGGCGGTCGGCGCCTTCCAGTGGTCGTCGAGCCCCTGGTACGTCGACGCTAAGCAGGCTTTCGCCACCTGGCTGATCGAGCATGGCGTGACCTGGCCGCTCGAGACGAGCCTGCCCTGGTTCGTCCTGACCAATTATCCCGACCGCAACGACGTGCTGACGCTGGTCGATGGCGGGCTGCTCATCGCCTATATCGTCGGCGCCGCCCTGGTGCTCGGCCTCGCCTTCGGCGGGCTGGTCGCCCTGGCGGTACGCAGCCTCGGTCCCTGGTCCCCGAACCGGTTCCACCATCTCGCCCAGGCGCTGATCCCGATCGCCGGCTGCGGTCTCTTCCTCGGCCTGTCGGCACTCACCGTCGGATTTCTGCGCGGAGACGGCATCGCGGTGCCGTATCTCTCCGAGATCCGCGGCGCGCTGCTCGCGGGCGCTGGACTGTGGAGCGTCTGGCTCGCCTGGCGCATCGCCGGCCTGACGGCGAGCGGTATCCGCCGGATCGCCGCGACGGCTTGCATCGCCGCCGTCGCGGCGCTCTCGACCTTCAACTGGATCCTGATGTTCTGGCTCTGGTAGCCGGCACCATCGGATTGCAACCAACGCACACACGAGGAACCCCGGCATGATCGGCGCCTTCGTCATCGCCTTCCGCGAGGTCATCGAGGCCGGCCTCATCATCGGCATCGTGCTCGCCGCGACGCGCGGCATTCCCGGCCGCGGGCGCTGGGTCGGGCTCGGTGTCGTCGCCGGGCTCACGGGCGCCGGCCTCGTCGCGCTGTTCGCTGAAGCGATCTCGGACGCCTTCGAGGGCGCGGGCCAGGACCTGCTCAATGCCGGCGTGCTGATCCTCGCCGTCGCCATGCTGATCTGGCATAACACCTGGATGAGCCGGCACGGCCGCGAGATGGCGGGCGAGCTGCGCGCCGCGGGCGACGCGGTGCGCAGCGGCCAGCGCACGGCCGCTGCGCTCGCCGTCGTCGTCGGCGCCGCGATCCTTCGCGAAGGTGCGGAGCTCGTGCTGTTCCTCTACGGCCTCGTCGCCAGCGGCACCTCGAGTGGCGAACTGCAGCTCGGCGCGATCCTCGGCGTGGGTGCCGGCGCGCTGCTTTCGGCCATCAGCTATTTCGGTCTCGCCTCGATCCCGAGCCGCCACGTCTTCTCTGTGACGAGCGCGCTGATCGTATTGCTCGCGGCCGGCCTCGCTGCGCAGGCGGCGCAGTTCCTCTCGAATGCCGGCGTGATCACCGTGCTCGACCAACAGCTCTGGAATTCCTCCGGCCTCCTGGCCGAGGGCAGCATCCCGGGTCGCGTCCTGCATGCCCTCGTCGGCTACACCGACCGGCCCAGCGTGCTGCAGGGACTCGTCTATCTTGGCGTGATCGCGCTGATGATCGGCCTGATGCAATGGGGCGCGGCCGGCAAACGGCGGCAGGTTCGCCCGGCCTGATCGCCGCATGTGGCGTATCTACGGGGGGCGGTTCACCGATGAGGGTGGCGGAGCCCAGTTTTCCCCAGAGGCCAGGTGCGTTGCCAGCAATCTGAAGGATCCGCCACCGAGGTGATCAGTGTCGGATTGAGACCACGCCCGACCGTGCCGCGGCTCTTCTCGGACCAATAGAGCCGATGCGAGACGTTGACGTCGTCATCCACGGGATCGTTCCAGATCCGTCGTCTGCAACGCGTGCCCGGACTTCGTAGAGGCTCCCCGAAGCCCTCCGAATCACGAACCAGTTCGACCACTCGTTATGTTTTCGGACAGATAGCGACTGGTCGCCCACTCTGCGGATCACACGATCCTCACGCCGGCAAAGTACCGCGAAATCGATGGAGGCCGCGTAGATCGCCGACTCAAGCAGCTCACCATCGGTCAGATTTGGAGCCAATGGATAAGATCGGGGTCAGACGCCTGGCTAAGCTGCGAGTTATTGCCGATACCTTGACGGTTCGGAACTCCCCACGGCGAAGGCCGAGAATTTCCAAGCGGCCGAGATCTCTTGCGTCGAAAAAGGTGCGTGAAAACACCGACTGTTGTGTATAGATTACATACAGTTCCGGAGGATCGTAGCATTGATTTGAAATCGCACCCGATCTATGGACTGCGCCTATAGGCGCTTTCAGAATTTGCGGTGACAAATTTAAGCTTACAGTCCCTCGTCCCGGCAGGTCCGGTAGGCTCGCTTGTGGTTCACGGCCCAGCCCTCCCGTCGCAACAGGATGTGCAGCCGCCGGGAGCCGTGGCGGACCCATGCGGCAGCCAATTCCTACAACCGCATCCGCAGCGCCACCTGAGATCAAACATTTAGCCTGATTTCACCTCACCACATCAGTCTGAAATTGCTCCGCGTTTTACACCCCGCCTCAGCCGGGAGCCTTAAGAAAGCGATACAGGCGGGAGCGGATCGGTGCCTCGAAGTAGAAGTAGCAGAGAGCGCTCAGCGGCACGATGGCCAACGAACTAATGACACGCGCAAGAAGCCACTTGTCCATTGTGATTGGGACTACGTATTTGTTTATCGCAAGCACGAGGAAAGCTGCATACGCTACTAACGGCACATGTAGCAAATACAATGAAAAAGATATTAATCCAAGCAGGTGTAGCGTCCTGCTTGCTAGAAGACGATAGGTCCAGGAGCCCGGCGCCACGTTGCAGACAACGATCAGTGGCGCCAGCAAAGCTAAAATCTGTGAAGGCAGCGCAGTGAACATCGATGCGAGCACGGTCGCAAGCGCCAACAAGCTAACCGCATCCGACACGCGCGCCTCCGCTTGCAGCGATGTCCGTAGCCGACAGAAGCGGTAAGCAAAAAATCCGGCCGAGAATCCACAAGCACCTCGTACCGTAAGACTCAGTAGCGCGAGATCCGGATTTGATATGGAGTTGCCATCCATCAGGTTTGGATCGAACCAGGCGATATAAGTAGCCACTGAGGCGGACATGCTGATGAATGCAGCCACCGCAAGACCGACTGGACCGATCCGAGCCATTAACGGCACGAGCCAATACAAGAGCGGAAACAGCGCAAGATACAGCAGGAACTCGACACTTAGGGACCATTGCGGTCCATTATACTCGACCCCGCTCCCAATCAGTGGCCATGAGTTCACCATCAAAATTTGGCGAAGGGTGTCGATGACAATTTGAATGGGCTCGAATACGATGCCCTTTTTTGCTAAGTTCAAGAAGAAGATAGGTGCGGTCAACGCCAGTGTCACGACCACAAGCGGCCACAAGCGAGCAATGCGACGCTTCATAAAATCAGAAAAATCGAGAGGCCCACGTTCCTGTCCATGCACGAAAAACATTGTGAAACCAGATAAGACAAAGAATATGTCAACCGCGGCGTTGTGCCAGTGGAATACGTCAAAGGCAGTGTTTACATCCTGAAAATTGTAGTGCCCCAATACAACAACACTAGCGCAGAGACCCCGCAGCCCTGTTAATCCAACAAGCTCGTCTCGTTTTACAAGAACGGGGTCAACGAAATCAACTTTGTCAGGCATGGCTAACATAATGCAATTCCGACGAGCTATTGTCTAGGAGAGTTCTGAACGGTCGGCAAGTGCTGGGCGAGTAATTGCTCACTCTCTTCTAGGGTCGGATTTCGCTGATTCCTTCTCACGATGGGCCGGAGCGATCTTGAGTGGCTGAGCCGCGAGGCGTTGATTGAACTGGTGCTGCGGCTGCAACGCCCGGAGACGACCTCACGCATTTCCTCGAATCCGCCCGGGACGGATCGCAAGCAGAGGCGGGAGCAATCGAAGCCCAATGGTGTCGAGCCGGGCTACGAAGGTCACAGCCGCCTGCTGAGCGACGATCCCGATACGGTAGTCGATCATTGCCCCGACCGGTGCTCATGCTGCTGCGGAGTCCTTCACACAGATTTGCCAACCGAGGTCATCGGCGTCTCCGAGCGGATCGGGTTGCCGAAGGTGGCACCGTTTGTCACTCAACATTGGCGCCTTGCCGTCCACTGCCCAGACCGCTAGGCAATCGCCGCCGGCCCCGGCGCGCGGGCGTCGCATCCAAACCACCCGGCGGATCTGCCCGCTCCAAAAAGCGTGCCACCTCGTCCAAGTCCGCCTGAAGCACCATGCCCTTCCAGCGCGACTGGTGGCGTATCCGATGCCGGTCCGTCCACATCTGCTCTTCGTCCCGCTCTACCAGACAGAATTTGTGTTTGCACGGGAGACAGATCGGGACGTTTAGATAAGTGCCTCAGCTAGAGCAGTTTCCGCGAGTCGAAGATCACGGAAGTTTCTCTAGCTCTTTGTGCGGTCGCATTTTCTTTATCCGAATCGGGAACTACTTCGCTCGAAAATGCTCTAGGCTCTCAGAGGCCCATCTTTACAGCGATTTTGCGATCGCTGCCATCTGTAGGCCGACCTTGGTCCACGCGAGATGAGTGCGTGCATGCTCCCGTCCTGCTGCCGCTCGCAAGCGCTTGGCTGGATAGTCGGCGACGCAAGCGCGCAGGGACGCGATCACATCAGCCGGGTCACGCGTCCCCACATAATCGACGTACTCGCCGGCGTAGTCCCTGACGCCGCCAACGTCGGAAACGATAATCGGTAGCGCGCAAGACAGGGCCTCCATCATTGCGTTGTTTGCCGTAGCGTCGATCAAGGGCAGAAACATCGCGTGGCAGCGGTGGTAAAGGGCAAGCAGCGCCTCGTCCGAGATGTTGCTATACCACCGTACGTTGTTGTAGCGCGCCGCTCGGTAATGAGCGTCAGTGGTTCGGGCCGCGGTTGGCAGCACGAGGTGCCAACGGAAGCTCGGCGTCTCGGCGGACGTGCGCTCGATTGTTTGAGCGACGAGATCAAAGTCGCGCAGCCAATCGCCGACGACGCAAATGTCAAACCCGTCTTGGATCGCCCGATCAGCCTCCGGGGGCCTGAAGTACGTCACGTCAACGCCGTGGTTTACGAACGCAACTGAGCGCACACCGAGTTCGCGCTCCACGTGATCGCGTGATTGCCGGCTCAGCGCAATTACCGCATCGAAATCGTCCAGTACGCCCGCAGAGATGGCGTTGAGGCGCCACCAGCTTGGGGGCTGGTGCACCATGCCGACGAGGCGGCATCCGGGATGGGCCTGCTTGATAAGGCCGAGCCGGTCGTGGAACTTCTCAATCGACTCGCAGAAGACGACGTCATAACGCTTCTGACGTGCCTGGCGGATTGCTGCGCCCTCCACGAGGCTGGCGCTGGGCGTGTAGTAGGGACTCCAGCCCGCTTGCTGCGGAGGCTGGCCCATCAGGCGCGGTATTAGATGGCTGAAGCGGTCCAGCGCGAGCGCCGCTTTAGCGGTTCGACTGGGCTTGGCCACGTCTACGGCAAAGTTCTGCTCAAGGATCGCATGCAGCGGCTCAAGCCCGCTATGCGCGCCGTGGTGCGCATAGCGGGCCGTGATGAGGAGCATGCTCGGCTTTCCCGTTGTCGCGGCTAAGGGAACGGGCATCGGTGCGATCATTGGATTTCGTTTTTTAAGAGGGCACCAACGAAACGCGAGAGATCGCCGCCGGGAAAGAGGTGGCCGACGATCCCGGCCCGGCGCGCGGCCTCCAGGTCACCGTCCTTGTCCCCAATCATGAAGCTGCGTTCCAGATCCACGTCCCAGTACTTGAGAAGATCGAGAAGCATACCTGGCGCAGGCTTGCGCCAGTCACTGTCGCGTCTATAGGCCTCTACGGCCGCTGTCGCTAGATAGGGGCAGTAGCGGACATCGTCTAAGTGCGCACCGGCGTCCCGAAGTTCGTCCGCAACTTCCGCGTGCAGTGCACGCACGTTGTCCTCGCTGTAATAGCCGCGCGCCACGCCGGCTTGGTTGGTGACGAGAAAGACGTAGTGACCGGCATCGTTGAGCTGGCGCACCGCCGCAATCGCGCCGTCAATCCAGCGAAAGCGCTCGCGGCTGCCGACATAGCCATCGTCGTGGTTGAGCACACCGTCGCGGTCCAGGAAGGCAGCGGGACGCCGCAGCCGCGTTGGCACCTCTGTCTGAGCGCGCGCGAAGTCGTCGGGCACGCCAATGTCGATGAAGTAGCCCTCGCACACGAGGCCCGCGACTCTTCGCTGGGCCACGAGGTCAGGAAGCACGTCCCGCTCCAGCGAGCAGCGCGGCGAGAGGTGGGGTAAGATTGAGCGCCGTACCAGGTAGACGCCGGCGTTCACGAGTCCGGGTCCCGGCGCGTCCGGGCGCTCGGAAAATCCGGTAACGAGCGGCCCGTCGCAGGTGACGACGCCGTAGCGCGATGCGTTCGCAAGTCGACGCAGCAGAAGCGTTGCCGGGACCTGCGGCCCCGAAGCTGCGTCAGCTGCAAAGCCTAGCAGGCCAACATCGAGCCAAGAGTCGCCGTTAAGAAGCAAGAATGTCTCGCCGATTTCACTGGCGGCGTGGTGCAGGGCATGATGCAGCGCGCCTCCGGTCCCAGCTCGCTCGGGCTCGACCAGCACGCGCACGTTGAGGCCAAAGCGGCCTACGATTGAGGTCCCGGCAACGTAGCTGTGTATTTGGTCGGCCTCGAACGAAGCGAGGAGGACGATGTCGGTGATGCCTTGGCGACCGAGTTCGAACAGCAGAACGTCAAGGAATGGCCGGCCGCCGACCGCAAGCAGCGGCTTTGGGGTCGCGGCGGTAAGCGCGCCGAGGCGCGTTCCCTCACCACCGCAGAGGATGACGGCCTGCTTCAACACAGCAGCGCTCATGCGCCCTCTGCCCGCGGGAACAGTCGCTCCTCGACGAGGCCGCAGACGATGTGGGCGGCCGTAATGTGAACCTGCTGGATCAGTGGGGTACTATCGGAGGGCACGCGCAGGCTGAGGTCGGCACGCATGAGCATCTCGCCGCCGGATCGTCCAGTGAAGGCGATGACCTTGAGGCCGCCCTCCCGCGCTGCATCCATAGCGCGCAGGATTGATGGCGAGCGGCCCGAGGTCGATATCGCCAGGAAGACATCGCCCGGACGACCGAGTCCAAGAACTTGACGCTCGAAGACGCGCTCGTAACCGTAATCGTTGCCGATGGCGGTGAGTACCGAAGTATCGACGGTGAGCGCCAGCGCTGCAGCGGGAGCACGGTCGTAGTTCAGGCGCGACACAAATTCTCCGGCTATGTGTTGAGCGTCGGCCGCACTGCCGCCGTTGCCGGCGATAAGGAGCTTGCCGCGCGCCCGAAGCGCGTCGGTGACGACATCAGCGGCGTCCTCCACCGCGCGCACAAAGGAGGCGTCGTCGATCGCCGCCTGGAGGACATCGCGCGAGCGCGCGAGGAAGTCGAGAATGGCCTTCACCTTATCACCTTTCCGATCCTATTGCGCGATCTGCCAAGTCTCGCAGCCCTCGTGCATGAACTTGACTGGGCTCGCCTTACAAGCGCTCTCGTTGAGCGCCCCTAGTAGACCCAGTCGGTCGTCGGGACGCACAACGAACATCATGAATCCGCCGCCGCCCGCGCCCGAAACCTTGCCGCCGAGTGCGCCGTTGCGCATAGCAAGGTCGTAGATCCCATCGATATGGCTGTTGGTTACGCCCCGTGCTGTCGCCTTTTTGGCGATCCACGACCGGCTCAGGATACGACCGATCTCTTGCACATGCCCCTGGAAGATCGCACGCTTCATCTCGATCGCGTCGGCCTTCAGCTCGTGCAGCGCGTCGACCGTGGCACTTAGATGCGATGTCATGCCGGCCGTCTGTTGGTCGATGATTGCGGCCGATTCGCGCGACTGACCGGAGAAGCAGATGACAAGCGAGGTTTCCAGCTCGTTGACGTAACGGGAGGGTACCCGCAGCGGGTTCACGACGACACGGTCATCGGCCAGGAACTCGATAAAGTTGATGCCGCCGAAGGCTGCCGCGTACTGATCCTGCTTGCCGCCGGAGAGCCCGAGATCGATCCGCTCGATTTCGAAAGCAAGGTGAGCGACATCGTTCTGCCCGAGCGGCAGGTCTAGGTGCACTCGAAGCGCGTCGACCATCGCGACAACGAGCGCTGAGGACGAGCCTAGGCCAGAACCGGCCGGCACATCTACCGTGCTCGTGATGGTGAGCGGCAGAGGATGACCGCCGTTGAACATACGGCAGATGCGCTGGTAGACGCCGCGATGCAGCGCGAGCGAGGCGCTATTGACCTCGGCCAGATCAAGGGTTTCCCGCCGGCCTAGGTCATGGGCCAGGAAGGCAACCTTGCCATCATCTCGATCGGCAATGAACGCATAGGCGAAGCGGTCAATCGTACAGTTGAGAACAGCGCCGCCGAACTCGTCGCAATAGGGACTGAGGTCAGTTCCTCCCCCAGCTAACCCCAGCCTCAGCGGAGCCCTCGCCCGTGTGATCATGGCCACCACCATCTCCGCAAAGCTACCGCTAGACAGGGAGAAGTCCCGGTATTGCCGTTAAATCAAACAATTAGACTGAATAAGTCAATGAGAAATATTTAGTTTTGAAAGAAGATCGCTGCAGGATCATCGATCATTAGATTTAGGTAGGTTGAGCTGCGCTTCCAGTGCGCCGCCGGCCGAAGTCAGTCGCGCCTAAACTTCGTGGCTTTCCAGGGGCCAAATATTGATTCGGCTCGGACTGGACCTGCCACCGTAGGAAGATGAAAGACGTCAGGCATAGACATCCGACCGAGCTGGTCACCGAGAACGCGGTCGCCTCGGTGTAGGCGAGTACTAGGGTACCCAGGGCCAGCAGCAGAAATGCGCGACTTTCGAGGCCCCCAGCTTCGCACGGCAAGTCCCGACGCAAGCCATCATAGACCCAAAGGCAGACCGGGACGAGGAAGAGCACCGTTCCCACAAGTCCGGTGTCGAGAGCCAGGGTCAGATAGCTCGACTCCACTCCAGCTGCCATTTTGCCGAGATACTGGCTGGCAAGACCATTAAAAACGGAGCCGCCGAACGCGTTGAATCCTTGTCCGAGGAGCGGTGCATCGAAGATCGTATCCTGTGCAATGAACCAGAGATCGACCCTGCCGCTCAGTCCGGCATCACGCCCGAAAAGTCCGAGAATGCCGTCCAGGGAATAAGTGAACACGACGTAACTGGCCGCCATGAGGACCATCAGAATGGCACCGAAAAGGTCGGCTGAAACGCGCTGCCTCAGCGATAAGACAGCATAGGCAATCAGCATGAAAAAGGTCGTGCCGATAGCCGTAGACGACCCGGAAAAAATTAAGCAAAGCGTCGAACAGGCCAAAACGAACCCGTTGATTACAGATGACCCACGTTTGTTGATTAGCAAAAATAAAAACCATGTGCTGCATACGGATGCCCAGAAACCAAGCGTATTCTTGTGAACGAAGATACCTTTCCAGCGACCCGCATGGCTGAACTGTATGACCTCCGTTCCAGTATGAACGCCGATACTTGGTAACAGGATCGCAACAAGCGCGCTGAGAACGAGAAAGCAAGCGCAGAGCAGCGACAGAAGTCCGAACAAGGTCTCCTTGCCCAATGCGGACACGCAGCAGGACACGGCCCAGATAAACGCCGTAAACTGTAAAGCCTCCCGCGCCGACGTCTTGAGGTCATCAGACCACGCGCTTGAGATGAGAGCGAAGATCGCGAATGGCAGCAAGCCGACAGGGAACAGGCCAATCAGCCTCCCCAATCCATTCAGATAGAAGGCGGCTCCCAGACAGCAGGCTGCTACCAGACAGCGGATATAGACGAGATTTGCACTGATAGGGTCATCGACGTTGCTCGCCTGTAGCCGATTGAAGAACACGTCCCGCCCGATCGCCGCGTAGGATAGGATGAGGAGCACGAACAGGAGGCCGAATATTCGGCGGCCGAGATCGGGCAAGCTATCTGTGGAACGCGACTGCAAGGCAATCATCGGGAAGGACCCCCAGATCAAGTGGATCATTGCGGCTCGTTCCGCCAGCACGACTGTCGAGCGCCGCGAGCAGCAGCCGCGTGTCGGAGGTGCGGTTCGATGCCCAAAATTTCTTAGTATCTGTTAGACGGCCTGTCTTGCGATCACTGTTTTTCAGGCGCCGCGTCGGGTCCACCTTCATGCGCCTCCAGATGGAGGCCAACGCTTGCGAAAGCCCAACAATGCCGGGTTTCGCCTCCATGACGTCTCCGGGCAGGCACCTGATAGCGTCCAGATGCCGGTGACGAACGAGAGCGCGTGTCATCAGAACGTCCGACGCGATCCGGTTCGACGAGGCCGGACACGGCCTTAGTTCACATGCTCCACGATAGACGTCCGGGAACGGAAGAGCCGCCTGATCCGGGCGATCCAGGACCGCTTTTCCGGTCGCTCCAGCAGGTCGGCGTAGAACGTGGTAAGGGTCGCCGCCTGATGGTTCCAGGCGAATTGAGAGCATACCCGCTCATAACCCAGAGCTCCCATCCGCTGGCGCCGGTCCGGTTCGCTGAGCAGGAGATCCATTTTGCTAGCGAGATCCATAGGGTCGTTCTTTGCTGCGTAGAGAGAGGCTTCCCCGGCCGAGGCGCGCCCCTCCGTCACGTCGAACTGTACGATCGGTAGCGAGAAGGCCATGTATTCGAGGATCTTGTTCATGGTCGACTTGTCGTTCATGGCATTGACCCGGTCCGGGTTCACCCCGACATCGGCCGTCGACAACACGGAGATCAGTTTGTCGTCCGGAACGCGTCCCAGGAAGTCGACATAGGCAGAGACGCCGCTTTCCTCTGCGTATTGCTGCGCCTGATGGAGCGCCGGACCGGCGCCGACGATGCAGAACTGCGTGTCCGTGCGGCCCCTGACCGTGACAAGGTGGCGGATCGCGTCGATGAGGAGATCCAGGCCTTCCTGGTTGCCGATCACGCCGACATAGGCGACCAGCAGGTCCCGTCCCTTCAACAGGGCCGGATCTCGCTCGCCGCGCTTCAGGCGCGTGAGGTCGGGCCCGCTTCGCACCACCGCGACGCGATCGGGGCGCATGCCCCCGCGTTCGACGGCGATGCGGCGATAGCTCTCGTTCGTCGCGATCGATGCGTCGGCGGCGGCGAATGTCAGGCGCTCGAGGGTCAGGAGGGCCTGGCGGACGGCTCGCGCACCGAGCGACCCCGCATCGAACTTCGCTTCGAACAGCTCCGGGCAGATGTCGTGATGATCGAAGACGAACTTCACGCCGAGCAGCTTGAACGGGAAGGCGACGAGGAAGATCAGGTCCGGAGGATTGCAGGCATGGATCACGTCGAAGCGACGCTTGCGGAATATCGTCCAGGCGAGGCGTGTCTGGTGGAAGAAGGCCGTCCCATACTCGGCGACATAGCCGGCCGACGAGGCAGCTTCCGTCAGCGGGTGCCGATGGATCTCGATCCCGTCGACCACTTCGTAAGGCCGGTCATAACCCTTCATCTGCGGGCAGATGACGCTTACCTTCGCACCGGCGTCGCGAAGGGCGCAGGCTTCCTGCCAGACCCGCCGATCGAACGGCACCGGCAGATTTTCGACGATGATCAGAATCGTTCCGGTGACGGAGCGTGGCGGGCGACGCACAGGGGGCGACCCTTCGGTCTCGGGGAAGGCGTTCACGGGCACCGTTCCTTATTCACGGATTGAGTTTTCGCCGCACGAGCCGACCGCGACCGAGCGTTTCGGTTGGAGTGCGCACCGCCGAAATCGGCTCCGGTTCTGCGGAAAGCGCACTTTGCGCGCCTCCGGAAACTCCCGATGGCGCCTTGCAGCGAAGCGGGAGTTTCGCGAGCGATACTGCGCGCCAAGACCGCGGAGGCCGACCTGATTTGGACGGCCTAGGCCCGGCGCTCGGCATGCATGAACTCACGCAGGTTGAACCGCTGTTTGGCCTGCGTATGCAGCCCGAGATCGTTCCCGGACGTATCGACGACGAGATCGTATAAGGTCGTCTCGGCCTCGCGCCGCGCGATCAGGAGATTGCTGAGTTCGGGCAGCTGCGAGTATGCGTAGCCGAGGTTTTGGCCGAGCAGATGTTCAGCGCGGACGTTCGGGTCGTAAACGGAGACCCTGAAGCCTGCGTTCAAGAGTTTGCGCGCGAGATCGACGTTCGGACTTTCCCGAAGATCGTCGGTGTCCGGCTTGAATGCGAGGCCGGTGAGCAGCACGAGTGCACCAGGCGTCACTCCGCTGATGCAGGATTGGAACACGAAGTGCTTGTGCGCCTCGTTCGTCCTGATGATCGAATCGACCACCGGAGTGTTCGCGCCGATATCGGAGGACAAGTACTGGAGCGCGCGAACGTCCTTCGGCAAACAGGAGCCGCCGAAGGCTCCTCCCGGGCGTAGATAATAGGACGAAATGTTGAGCTTCGTGTCGGAAACGAAGATTTTGTAGACCGTCTCGGCATCGATGCCGAGGTTGTAGCACACGCGGCCGATCTCGTTGCCGAACGAGACCTTCAGAGCGTGGAAGGTGTTATCGACGAATTTCGTTAGTTCCGACTCCTTGAAGCCGGTGTAGAAGCGCTGGGCATTGAGCTTCGCGTACAGCCTCTCGATCGTATCGGATTTTGCGCCGTCCGCTGTGCCGACCACGATCTTCGGCGGATTGTCGTAGTCGAAGATCGCGACGCTCTCGCGCAGGAACTCGGGATTATAGACCAGCTCGATCTTGTCTCGGATGTCCTTCAGCGTCGCCTGAAGAATCGGCGTTACAAAGTTTTCCATCGTCCCGGGCCTGACCGTGCTCCTGTAGACGACCGTGAGTGGCGTCCCGCGGCGATCTTTGCAGGCTACGGCGATCTGCCGCGTTACCTCGCCGACGAAAGTCATGTTGTGGGAGCCGTCGGTGCCGCTCGGCGTGCCGACACAGACCAGGGCCAAGTCGCAGGATGCGAGAAGACCATCCGCTAGCTGCGATGCATGAATCCGGCTCTCGGCGACACCCGTCGCGATCAGTTCGGCAAGGCCGGGCTCTTTGATGGGGCAGCGGCCCGCCAGCAATTCCTCGACCTTATGAGGGTTGGTATCGATACCGATCACCTCGTGACCGTCTCTCGCCAAGCAGCCGACCGCGGTGAGGCCGACATACCCGAGCCCGAAGACTGCAATTTTCATGGTGAACCTCGATATGGCAGTATTCTGCGGTGTGTCTGGCGGATAAGCCGAGCTCCGATCAGTCATCTCGCCAAAAATCTATCTTTTGGTGAGATAATTCCGAGCAGTTTTTGCTCGCTGCACCGCAATAGAGGCTATTCTGGATTTCGCAGTATTTTAGTCAAGTAAGATCACGGCTCGATAATGACGTATATCTTTGTCGGCGCGATCCGCGGATTATTCGATGTGTCGCAATGTTGGGCGATCTGTGCCCGACGAAGATTTATTCGTGAAATTTACGATTTCTTAGTTTGTTGTCGCGGTAGATCACTGCACTCAAGCTGCGGGGTGGGAGCGGACCTCCGGAACGATAGGCCGGTCGTGAAATGCCTATAGGCTTTCCGAAGCCGGCAATCCGACTACAGGCTGCGACAAAGTCCGTGTCGGCCCTCCAGAGATGAGCACTTGACTGAAATCGCTAGTTCCGAACGCTGGACTCGGCGCATGCCTGCTGAGGCTGCCGGCAGGCTTCCACAGCCTGTCTAGCGAGTTGATCGACGCAAGCATCGTGAGCGGCAGAATCGCGGCAACGGACCGTATTCCCGAGGCGTCGATGCGGGAGGTGGCTCACGGTGGCGGAACGTGGGACATCGCGGAGCTTAGTTTGCGTTCGATGCACCCCTTGAGCGAGTGGTCGCCGTCCAATGCTAGGTAGTTAATACCGAGTGGGACGTCTGCGGCGATGTCTCTGAGGGGGATCGCGTCGAATGCTGCAAAAAGCTCCGTCTTGACCTCTCTCCATTCTGGTCTGTTTTTGAGGACCTCGCAGAGGGCCTTGATCATGCGTGCGGAGAGCATTCCGGGTTCGTTGTTGGCGGTCTGTGTGACGCATTGCAGGGCGGTGATGAGGGTGTCTGC